>NZ_JADEWP010000025.1:0-18934 GCF_015207535.1 Cyanobium sp. LEGE 06143
TCGCGCCTCGTGCGCTTCTTGGCCGTGGTCTGCTCGTAATCACCGAATCCGAGCTGCTTGCTGCCCATGAACCCAGTCCGCGCCTGCGATTACAGGGATATTTTCGCGCGGATGGCTCGGGTTTTCCAGAGCCTCCTTAGCGAAGTTCTCAATGACTTCTAGCAATTTGTAGTAAGTCCCCCAACCCGCCTCCATATCGAGATACTTGAGGATGAAGTACACATCTTTGTTTGCGGCGGCCAAGTGAATGAGCCGGAACTTGATACTTGACCGCTTGGCATGTGTCAATTCCTCCTCCAACTGCTCACTCGAACAGCTTGGGCGGCCTAGAAAGGCCGTTAAGCCTTTGGGGGCCGAGTACGCCACTTCTCGCTCTCTGTGCAGCAGCTTGTATATCGCTGCCTTCCGATAGTCCTTGCTAAATAAGATCGATGCGTCATTGAAAAGACTTAATAGTTCATATCCCACCTGCCATACGACTTCGGCATCGCTTTCGCCTTCGCAGTAAAGCGTGGTCATCCGAAAGTCGTCACTCGGGCAGTCGAGCCAGTGGTCGGCGCCGCCGTATAGGTTAAAGAGTCTCGTCCCGGTCTTGCAAACAAGATTCCGGAACTCTTGCGTGTCGCCATTCAGCATGTACTCCCAATCCGAAAAGTGAGCCATAGAGGGGTCTCCGCGTTGTCTAATGCTCCAAATCAGAAGCGGGCAGGACGCTATGCCTTGAATTTACTGCCCCTGCTCCCCGCCTTCTGTATTCGGTTGTTGGGAGGCAGCTTCAACTCCATCAATGCAGTGGCCGTATGACGCACGTCTATGCTCATAGGCAAAATACGCACTAATCAAGTCTAAACCCTGCAAGGTCAAGCTTTCCTCGAGAAGCCGGTCAACCTTTAGACCCCACTTGCCCTTGACCCTCTGATACAGCCTACTCTCATCAACCTCATCGATTGGGTCGCTAGTCATGTTGCAAAATTCCAAAATCACTAGAGCCGATCGTCGCTCTATCTGATTGTCCACATCCGGCGGGCTTGGGATGCTGAGCAGGGAAGCCAGGGGTTTTTCTAGGCTTGAGATGGCCTCATAAAACTTATGCTTCCAGTAGTCCTCATCACTTAAGCAGGCATCCTGGTAGGGAATCGTGCGCAATTGGTCCTTGATTGTCTTGAACCTAAGGAGCAATCGCGAAGTCGCGAGCCATAAATAGCGCTTGCTCGTAGAGGCCGCAGTGAACGTTTCATAGGCGTGCTCGAGAGCTTGACTTGCTTTTTTAGCAAGAACGCGATCATTCTCAAGAGCTTGATTGCGCCAATATGTTAGCAATGCTACGGCAGCGGTAATTGTAGTGCCAAGAGGGGCATAATGGGTAACTTGCAGCCATGGAACTTGCAAGGCTTTGGCTAAGACAAATGGAAATGCCAGCATGCTCAGGCTCGGAGCCGCAACTCCAAGGGGGTCAATTTCTGTCCATTTCTTGCGCAGGGCATGAACTGGGTGCATGACCATAGTCTCAAGGCATAAAGATTAGCGTACACAACTCTCAATAGAGCAATCTTGTTCAATGACTAGATTCAAGCAGCTGGCCGCCTTCGAAACCCCAGCCCCCACCCGCACCATCTCCACGTTCACGTTCCGCCCACCTGCGTAGACCTCGGCAACGGTTCGCCCGTAGCGATCCACGGTCTGGGGTCTGATCTCAACGGGACCGCTCCCCAGCATCTGGCGCAGTACCCGAGTAGCAGCTGCACCGCTGGCGCCCTAGGCCGTCTCTGGAGAATCAATGCAGGCCAGGCGGATCGTGACCGGCTGACCGCTGCTGTTCCTCACCCGGATGGTGTCTCCATCGCCCACAGAGATAAGGGCAACAACGCCGCTGGCCTCAGGAGCTACGGGCCTGAGTGGCCGTGGCCGCCTTGGCGCCGAGGGAGTGGTGGGGCTGATCTGGATGGTGCTGCTTCTGCCCGGCGGTTGAGACGGACTCCCGCTTCTACCGCTGCCGCAGATCGCCTCACAGGGAATCCCGTCGCCATCTCCGTCTATCCGGGTGTTCCCTGACCGCAGGGATCGCATGGCTTCTTCGCATGTGCGGAAGCTGGAGCACTTCTGGGTACGGGACGGAACTGCCGCAAGAACCCCAACGCAAGCGACCGAAGCGAGGACCAAGTACCTGGCCATCTTCAATGGATAACTTTCCTCATGCTGGCTGCGTCCTTATCGGATCAGGCTCGACTGGGTACACGAAGCAGCCTCTTGGCAGCGGTACCAGCCTGGAACCAACAGCTGTTCTGGCCACCAGCCAGCAATCCGCGATGGCTTGTGGTCAGCCCGGCCATCGTTGCCCAGCCTTGGGTCGCTGCCAGCATCCCCATGGACGACCGCCACGCCCGCCTGACAGAACTGCGCAAGCAGCTTGCTGACCTGAGCGCCAAGGGGCGAGCCACTGCCCCAGGCTCACCCGAGCGGATGGCGGTGCTGGAGGAGTGGGCGCCAATCCATGCCCAGGTGCTGGCGCTGGCCGATGAGCTGGAGGTTTAGGGGTAGAGAAGGACTTCCTGAGAGAGTACTGACCAGATGTGCGTGGCTAAGCAGGCATCCTTAGGGTTGACGAGGTACTCCTATAGAGGACTTCTTTTTTCCGATGCCTGACCAGGACCAGTTGGACGAGTTCCTAGGTGCTCTGGAGGCCAGCGGCGGCAGTGCAGGGAACGGCAAGCTCCAAACTCTTCTGGAGTGGGACGAGCCCACCTACGACGAGGTGAAGGCTGACCTGATGGCCAAGGGCATCGTGGTCACGGGCGCGGGTAGGGGCGGCTCCGTGCCGTTTGCTGATGCCAGCGGAGTGGGAATGGCTGTTGCAGCTGCACCGGCCTCCGCTGCAACTGGCAATGGCAAGGCCAAGAAGGCCAACGGCGCTGGCCCCATCGGCTTCGAGGCCCAGCTCTGGAAGGCCGCCGACGCGTTGCGGAACAACATGGACGCGGCGGAGTACAAGCACGTGGTGCTTGGCCTGCTCTTCCTCAAGTGCATCTCCGATGCCTTCGAGACCAAGCACGCAGCTCTTGAGGCCGAGCGTGAGCAAGGCGCCGATCCGGAGGATCCAGACGAGTACCTGGCCAAGGCGATCTTCTGGGTGCCGAAGGAGGCCCGCTGGGCCCACCTCAAGGCCCAAGCACCCCAGCCCACCATCGGCACCGACGTGGACGAAGCGATGGCCGCGATCGAGCGGGACAACCCCTCGCTCAAGGGGGTGCTGCCCAAGGACTACGCCCGCCCCGGCCTCGACAAGCAGCGCCTGGGCCAGGTGATCAACCTGGTGAGCGACATAGGCCTGGGCGAGGCTGCTGATCGATCGAAGGATACCCTGGGTCGGGTCTACGAATACTTCCTCTCCCGCTTCGCCAGCGCCGAGGGCAAGAGCGGCGGGCAGTTCTACACGTCGAGCCGAGTGGTGCGGGTGCTGGTGGAGATGCTGGCCCCCTATAATGGCCGGGTTTACGACCCCTGCTGCGGCTCCGGCGGCATGTTCGTTCAGAGCGAGAAGTTCATCGAGGCCCACGCCGGCCGGATCGGGGACATCTCGGTCTACAGCCAGGAGAGCAACTACACCACCTGGCGTCTGGCCAAGATGAACCTGGCGATTCGGGGCATCGACGCCCAGATCGCCCATGGCGACACCTTCCACAAAGAGGGCCACCCAGACCTGAAGGCCGACTACGTGCTGGCCAACCCTCCTTTCAACGACAGCGACTGGCGCGGCGATCTGCTCAAGGACGACAATCGTTGGGCCTACGGCACGCCGCCACCGGGCAACGCCAACTTTGCCTGGGTCCAGCACTTCCTCTTCCACCTGGCACCGAACGGCATCGCCGGCTTCGTGTTGGCCGACGGCTCGATGAGTTCGAACCAGAGCGGCGAGGGTGAGATCCGCAAGGCGATCATCGAGGCCGACCTGGTGGACTGCATGGTGGCCCTGCCGGGCCAGCTCTTCTATTCCACCCAGATCCCGGTCTGCCTCTGGTTCCTGGCCCACAGCAAGGGCAACGGCAGGTTCCGTGAACGCCGTGGCGAGACCCTGTTCATCGACGCGCGCAAGCTCGGCACGATGGCCACCCGGGTGTTAAAGGAACTCACCGACGCCGACATCGCCAAGATCGCCGGGCACCTACCACGCGTGGCGCGGGGACGACGGGGCTGGCGAGTACGCCGACGTTCCCGGCTTCTGCAGAAGCTCGACCATGAAGGAGATCCGCAAGCACGGCCATGTGCTCACGCCGGGCCGTTACGTGGGTGCCGAGGCCGCCGAGGTCGACGGTGAGCTGTTCGAGGAGAAGATGCGGCGGCTCACCGCAACACTGCGCGAGCAACAGCTCGAGGGGGCGAGGCTCAATGCCTCGATCGACGCCAACCTGCAGGAGCTTGGGTATGGCGGCTGAGGAGTTAGTCGGTCCGGTACCTGCAGGATGGGAATACACAACCCTGGGTGCCGCGTGTCAGCACGGCGGGGGAGACATTCAGACCGGGCCCTTCGGCAGCCAACTCCATGCTGCCGACTACGTACCCATCGGCATACCGTCGATCATGCCCCTGAACATCGGGGACAACCGAATCGTCGAGAACGGCATCGCACGCATAACGCCAGAGGACGCGAAACGCCTGAGTCGTTACTTGGTCAGGAGGGGCGACATCGTCTACAGCCGACGCGGCGATGTAGAACGTTGCGCCCTTGTTCGCAACCATGAAGATGGGTGGTTGTGCGGCACTGGCTGTCTTCGAGTACGGCTTGGTGATCGAGGACCTGATCCCCGATTCGCGACCTACTACCTAGGGCACCCAAGCGTCCGCGAGTGGGTCGTCCGGCATGCCCATGGTGCCAAGATGCCGAACCTGAATACCGGTATCTTGGGTGCCTGCCCCTTGGTTGTTCCTCCTCCGGATGAACAACGCGCCATTGCCCACATCCTCGGCACCCTCGACGACAAGATCGAGCTGAACAGGCGGATGAACGAGACGCTGGAGGAGATTGCGCGGGCGCTGTTCCAGTCGTGGTTCGTGGACTTCGATCCCGTCCGCGCCAAGGCCGAAGGCCGCGACCCTGGCCTGCCCCAGCGCCTCGCGGATCTGTTCCCGGATTCCTTCGAGGACTCGGAGTTGGGGGAGATTCCCAGGGGGTGGGGAGTTGGATGCGTGGGCGACGAGTTCAACCTGACGATGGGACAGTCCCCTCCGGGGGAAACCTACAACGAGTTAGGAGAAGGTCTGCCGTTCTACCAAGGCCGGAGGGACTTCGGATCCCGCTTTCCCAGACAACGGGTCTATTGCACAGCGCCTACAAGGTTCGCCAAGGTGGACGATACGCTGATCAGCGTTCGTGCTCCAGTTGGGGACATCAATGTTGCCGCTGAGGATTGTGCGATCGGTTGCGGCGTCGCGGCTGCACTGCATAGAACTGGGAGCCGCTCCTACACCTATCAGTTCATGCTCGCGCAAGAAGAGACGTTCGCTCGATTCGAGGGAGAGGGGACTGTCTTCGGCTCAATAGGCAAGAAAGACTTCCATTCCATTCCCTGTGTGGTGCCTCCACGGAACCTGGTAAGAGAGTTCGAAACTCGGTTCGGCGACATAGACAGTCGTGTCGAGGTGAACGAACACGAATCCCGCTCCCTCGCCAACCTCCGCGACACCCTCCTCCCCAAGCTCATCTGCGGCGATCTGAGGGTGCCTGGCGCAGAGCGCTACTTGGAGCGGATGACTGAATGACCACCGCCCGCCCCTTCGTCAAGCGCTTGTTCCCGCCGTCCAGGCTGTTAGAGGAGATGCCGTTCGTCGACAAGACCTACTTAAGCAGCATCGGCAGCGTGATCCCCCAGTCCCAGCTCAAGGAGTTCACCCAGTGATCAGCCTCCGGCAACTCGATATCACTTGCATTCATTGATCATGGACTCGCGCGTCATCGAACTTCAATGCATCATGCCGACGAGCAACATTGATTCTGTACTTGCCAATGGCATACTCTCATACGAGCGTGCGGCCAGGCTTCCACACCACTCTGTGGCGCTGCAGCCTGTCCAGGACCGACGCGACAGGACGCAAGTGCCGGGGGGCTTAAGGTTGCACCAGTACGCAAACCTGTACTTCCATGCTCGTAATCCGATGCTCTTCAAGCGGCTTGCGGAGGTGAGCACGCTGTGTGTGTTGCGCGTGTCGACGGATGTGCTCTCTCTGCCAGGCGTGGTAATCACGGGCGAGAACGCTGCCAGCAGCTACGTTCGGTTCCTTGCGCCAGCCCAATGGCAGCTCCTTAAGTGGGATGATATCTTTGCCCTCGATTGGCGGCACCCGGGCGACAAGATCGCCTACTGGCAGCACAAGTCACGCAAATGCGCCGAGGTACTAGTGCCACACCGGGTAGACGCTCGTTTTATAATGGGTGCCTATGTGGTGGATGCTGCGGCGCAGGCTAGTCTGGCTGCCTTGGGCTGCGCTCTGTCTATCAGTATAAATCAGGCTCTCTTCTTTCGCTGAGGGTTGCACATTATGGGCATGTTTAAGGCGCGTATTGGTGACATCTTTGCAAGCGAGGCGCACACCCTGGTCAACACTGTCAACTGCGTCGGGGTGATGGGGAAGGGTGTGGCGTTGGAGTTCAAGAAGCGCTGGCCGGCAATGTTCAAGGACTATCAGCGCCAGTGCACATTAAGGCAGGTGAGGATTGGTGAGCCCTATTTGTACAGCGACTTATTGGGTGCATCAATCATCAATTTCCCAACCAAGGACCACTGGCGATCGCCGTCACGCGTTGTTGATATCGAGCGTGGGTTGGACTTTCTTGTTGCCCATGCCGAAACTTGGGGCATAATTAGTATTGCTCTGCCCCCACTGGGATGTGGGAACGGGGGCCTCGATTGGAGTGAGGTCGGCCCGCTGATCTATCAAAAGCTGCATCGAGCACCGTTTGATGTGGAGGTCTACGCACCTTTCGGTACGTCGGCGCATCAGCTCAGCGAGGACTTCCTTGTCTCGCCAGCTCAGAAGTCCGAATCCGGCAAAGGTCGTCGAATGGAGAAGCTTAATCCGGAGTGGGTCACGCTTGTGGAAGTGCTTCGCGAAGTACAAGCCCAGCCATATGCAAACCCAATTGGCCGCACAATCTTCCAGAAAGTCTGCTATGTGTTGACGGAGATGGGCGTGTCTACCGGGTTCCAATTTGGCAAAGGGAGTTACGGGCCTTTTTCGCCCGACGTGAAGTTGGCACTTCATGAGATGGCAAATCGCAACTGGCTTCAAGAGAAGCCGTTGGGAAAGATGGTCGCATTGACTGTGGGCCCGCAGTACGAAGTCGACCGACCAAAGTTTGCGGCTCAAATACAAGCAAATCAGAAGCGTATCGCCAAGGCCGTGGATCTCTTTAGCCGCATTAAGAACACTGAGCAAGCCGAGGAAATTATGACTGTTCTATATGCAAGCCGTCAGGTGAAGCAGGCGCGCCGCGCGGATGCAGTGACAGAGCAGGATATTTATGAATACGTGCTTAATTGGAAGACGACTTGGCGTACTGAAGCGAAACGGCAAGCGGTGGCTAGCGCGATTCGCAACCTCTTATTACTAGGTTGGATGAAGGTCCAGGCCAGTGAAGAACTGCTCGAAGCCGTATAGGCGTTGGCGGTTGGTTGCACTGACTTCATGGATCGATCACTGGTGCACATTATGGCCTCAACGAACTGGTGACCATCTTCACCGAGTCGGTCGTGGAAGAAGCCGCCCTGGGCTGGCTCGCCGAGCTGGGCTACGAGTGCCGCTACGGCCCCGAGCTGGCATCTGGCCAACCCTCCGCCGAGCGCAGCGACCCCAACTGCCGCGACGTGCTGCTGGAGGGTCGCCTCCGCTCCGCCCTGGCCCGCCTCAACCCAAGCCTGCCGTCTGAGGCCATCGAGGATGCCTACCGCAAGCTGATCCGCCTCGATGCCCCCACCCTGATCGAGAAGAACCGGGCGGCCCACCGCTTCCTGGTGGATGGCATCCCGATGGAGTTCCGCCGGCCAGATAGATGGCTCAATCGGTGGCGCCCAAGCCCGCCTGATCGACTTCGACGATCCCAGGGCCAACGACTGGCTGGCGGTCAACCAGTTCACCGTGGTGGAGGGTCAGCACCAGCGCCGGCCTGATCTGGTGGTCTTCGTCAACGGCCTGCCCCTAGCCGTGATCGAGCTGAAGAACCCAGCCGACGAGAACGCCACGATCTGGAGTGCGTTCCAGCAGCTCCAGACCTATCAGGCCCGTGTCGGGGCCATCTGGGCCGGCCGGGAGTGGTTCAAGCCCTGGCGCACCGTTGAGGGGGAAGGCGCCGCCCCTGCTTTCCTCAGCGAACTCCAGGTGCTGCTGGAGGGGGTGTTCCAGCAGCGGCGCTTCCTCGACCTGCTGCGCTACTTCATCGTTTTCGAGGAGGGCGACAGCCACCTGGTCAAGAATCTGGCTGGCTACCACCAGTTCCACGCCGTCAACGAGGCCCTGGCGCAGACCCTGCGGGCCGCCGGTGGCGATCGGCGCATCGGGGTGGTCTGGCATACCCAGGGCTCCGGCAAGAGCCTGTCGATGGCCTTCTACGCCGGCCGGGTGTCCTCGATCCAGCTATGGCCAACCCCACCGTCGTGGTGCTCACAGACCGCAACGACCTCGACGATCAACTCTTCGCCACCTTCGCCCACTGCCGAGAGCTCCTTCGCCAGCCCCCGCTGCAGGCAGCCGATCGAGCTGATCTGCGCGAGAAGCTCCAGGTGGCTTCCGGTGGGGTGGTGTTCACCACGATCCAGAAGTTTCTGCCCCAGGAGAGGGGCGACCGCCATCCAGTCCTCTCGGAACGCCGCAACATCGTGGTGATCGCCGATGAGGCCCACCGCTCCCAGTACGACTTCATCGACGGCTTCGCCCGCCACATGCGAGATGCCCTCCCCAACGCCTCCTTCATCGGTTTTACGGGCACGCCGATCGAGAAGGCCGACGCCAACACCAAGGCCGTCTTCGGGGAGTACATCAGCGTCTACGACATTCAGCAGGCGGTGGTGGATGGCGCCACGGTGCCGATCTTAAGAGAGCCGCCTCGCCCAGATCGACCTGGTAGAAGCCGAGAAGTCCCATATCGACCCCAACTTCGAGGAGGCCACAAAAGGCGAGGAGGTTGATCGCAAGGAGAAGCTCAAGAGCAAGTGGGCCCAGCAGGAGGCCCTGGTGGGGGCACCCCGCCGAATCGAGCTGATCGCCCGCGACCTGGTCACCCACTACGAGCAGCGCAGCGAGGCCCTCGATGGCAAGGCGATGGTGGTGGTGATGAGCCGCCGCATCGCCCTGGCGCTCTATCAGGCCCTGATCGCCCTGTGGCCTGACTGGCACTCGGATGGCGACGAAGCAGGGGCCCTCAAGGTGGTGATGACGGGTTCGGCCTCCGACCCCCTCGACTGGCAGACCCACATCCGCAACAAGGCCCGCCGGGAAGCCCTGGCCCAGCGGTTCCGCGATCCAGCCGACCCCCTGCGGATCGTGATCGTCCGCGACATGTGGCTCACGGGCTTCGACGCACCCTGTCTCCACACCATGTACGCCGACAAGCCCATGCGAGGGCACGGGCTGATGCAGGCCATCGCACGGGTGAACAGGGTGTTCAGGGGCAAGCCAGGCGGGCTGATCGTCGACTATCTCGGCCTCGGCGATCAGCTCAAGGCGGCCCTGGCCACCTACACAGAGGCGGGCGGCAAGGGCAACACGGCCCTGGATCAGGCCGAGGCGGTGGCCGTAATGCTGGAGAAGTATGAGGTCTGCTGCGCCCTCTTCCACGGCCTCGACTGGTGGACCTTGATGAACGGCACGCCCCAGCAGCGCGTCTCGCTTCTCCCCGCCGCCCAGGAGCACATCCTGGCCCAGGAAAAGGGCAAGGAGCGGCTGCTGCAGAGCGTCACCGAGGTCTCGCAGGCCTTCGCCCTCTCGGTGCCCGACGAGGAGGCGATTCGGATCCGGGACGACGTGGGCTTCTTCCAGGCTGTGCGTGCCGTGCTGGCCAAGAGCGCCCCGGGCGAGGGCAAGACCGATGAGGAGGTGAATCTGGCGATCCGACAGATCGTCTCCAGGGCCGTCATCTCCGATGGGGTGCTCGACGTGTTTGAGGCCGCTGGCCTCAAGAAGCCCGACATCTCGATCCTGTCGGACGAGTTCCTCGCCGAGGTGAGGGGGATGCCCCAGCGCAACCTGGCCGTGGAACTGCTCCAGAAGCTGCTCAAGGGCGAGATCAAGGTCCGCGCTAAGCGGAACGTGGTGCAGGCCCGCTCGTTCCGCGAGCTGCTGTAGAAGGCCCTCCAGCGCTACCGGAGTCGGGCAATCGAGACGGCCAAGGTGATCGAGGAGCTGATCCAGCTCGCCAAGGACCTACAGGCCGCGGCCAGCAGAGGTGAAGCCCTTGGCCTCAGCGACGACGAGGTGGCCTTCTACGACGCCCTGGGCACCAACGACAGTGCCGTGGCGGTGTTGGGCGACGAGCAGCTCCGCACAATCGCCCGCGAGCTGGTGGCCAGCGTTAAGGGCAAGGTCACGATCGACTGGACCCTTCGGGAGAACGTCCGCGCCGAGCTGCGGGTGGCTGTGAAGCGGATCCTGCGGAAGTACGGCTACCCCCTTGATCTGCAAGTGGCGGCCACGAACACGGTGATCGAGCAGGCGGAGACCCTCTCGGAAGGATGGGCAGTGGTATGAGCGAATTCGGTCCTGTCGCTCGTCTGCGTCGTACTGGTGCGGAAAGATTCCGCCAGGGAGGAGTCGCTCTGGACTTCAACGTGCACTCGTTCTGGCAGTGGAGCGCCTCCGACCTGGTTGGCAATACCCTTCGACGGCCCGTGCAGGGCCTGGAGGCCCGCCGTCCGCATCAGGGCCAGGGCTTCGGCTGGGGCCAGGCCGGGCTCCCAGCGTCGCCCTAGGCCAGCGACCGGGCCCAGGAGCTCCCCGAGGCTCAGGCAACCAGCATCCGCGAGGTTGTGGCCCTGGGCAGGCCCAGCGCCCTGGCGATCGCCGTGACGCTCTGGCCTTCCTCCTGCAGCCGCCGCCCCAGGGCCTGCTGCTGGTCGGTGTAGGCCCTGGGCCTGCCACCCAGATTCCCCCCGGTGGCGCGGCGGTGCTCAACGCTGGCTCTGGTGCGCTCGATGGCCAGGCTGCGCTCGAACTCGCCCACGGCCCCCAACACCTGGAACAGCAGGCGACCTGTCGGGGTGCCGGTATCGATGGCCTGGTCAAGCACCTGCAACTGGATGCCCCGCTGCTCCAGATCGGCAGCGATGGCCAGTAGCTCCTGCAGGCTGCGTGCCAGGCGKTCCAGCTTGCAGATCACCAGCGAGTCACCTGGCTGCAGCTGGTCGAGCACCTGGGCCAGCACCTGGCGCTCCCTGCGTCCTGAGCTGATCGTCTCGGTGTGGATGGCACCGCACCCAGCGGCCTCCAGCTGGGCCTGCTGCTGGGCTTCGGTTTGGTGGGCGGTGCTTACCCTGCCGTAGCCCACCCTGCGGCCCTGGGAGGCAGCAGCAGCGGGCCTGGGCGCGGCGGCCCTGGTCAGAATCTTCGTCATCGGTCCATTCACGAGATGGGTCGGTCACGGGTCAGGCAGTTGGCGCTGCGCTGGCCCACCACATTCATAACACCCCCTGTTCTGGTCGCGGAGGTTTTGGTGCAGGGTTGTGGTCACCCCTGCAGGGTTCTGGTCAGGGGGTTGCGGACAGGCCCGCAACCGTTCGGTATTGGCCAGCACCAGCACCCTGGCCAGCCGTTCCAGGGCTGCCCCCCAGTCGTCGGAGCTTGCCCTTGCTGACGACAGCACGAGGCCCCTGGCAGGCGCTGCGGTCTGTTCGGTGAGGTGGTTGGTGGTGGGCAGCACCCCGGCGTCACGACAGGTCCCTACTGCCACCGGGCGTGGCGTCGTCTTCATCGTGAGCATTGCTTGGGTGTTGCAAACCAGGAGCGCTCAGGCCCAACCAGCTGCACGCACAGTGTCACCTCGGCCCGGTGGACACGACCTGCCCCTGGCCTGGACAGCCCACCCCTGGGTCGTGCAGCCTGCGTCAGGTCTGTGTTGCCCTGCATCAGGCCAGTGCTGAGGTCCACCTCAATGGCCAGCACTCCCTCGATGCAGCCGCCCACGGGAGCGAGAACGCCCGGCCATCCAGCCAGAGGCGCGGCACCAGACCTAGGCACCCCCCCATGGGGAACTTTCAACGATGCCTTGTGTGTGTAACCCCCCGCAGGATCGCGAAGCATTTTTCACCTGCATCACCATTTCACCGCTGTATCAGCTCTATCCAGAGGGCGAACATCTGGTCACATGGGAGGTCCGCTCAGCGTTGCCTGGAGCAGCTCGGCCACGGGGCCCACGCCTGGGTCCAGGTCCTCCAGCCCACAAGGCATGGCTGCGGCCTGGGGCCCCCTGAGCTGCCGTACCGCGAGCACGACGGCAAGGCGTCGTCCCCGGCGGGCATGGAGGATCTCGCCCCCCTCGTGGGCCAGTTCGGCCAGCTTGGCTTCAATCAGCCGGGCCAGCCGGCGGAGCAGCAGACCCGAGTGCAACGACTGGGAGGCGTCGATCACGGCTTTTTCGGTCTGCACCTGGAGGGTGCGCTGGCTGCGGTTCGCAGGCTCCATCATGGCCAGCACGGCACCAGGGCGCTGCCACTGGCAGGCCAACCTTGGGGCGATGGCTCCCTGCTGCCTAGCAAGGGTCCGGGCGGCGCCAGCGAGGGGCTGGAAGCCAGCGGGGGCATCCCCCACCCGCAGCTCGATGAGTTTCTGGCCGCCCTCCTCCAGAGCGGGCCAGAGCCTGAACTCCAGGCTGGGCTCCACTGCCAGTAATGAGCGATTGAACGCCAGGCGCTCCTGGGGCCCTGCCGCTTCCAGCTCCCGCCAGAACGCAAGTACCCGCTTCCGTAGATCAGCCGCGGCCTGCAGTGGGTTGGGTCGGGCACTTACTTGGGCCAGCTCTGCGGCTGCCTGGCTGTGGCGTTCCTCCAGTCCTTGGAGCTCAGCCCGGAGTGAAGCCATTGCCCCCTCGATCACAACCTGTCGGTCCTCGCTGACCCCATCCAACCAGGCCCGCTCAGCACGCTTCTGAACCGCAGATAGTCGATCTCTGGTTGCATCCAACTCAATCTGCAGCCGGTGGGCGTTCTCCTCCAAGCGTTGTCGATCGGCGGTGTCGTCCTGATCTGGAGGCAGCAGGCTCTCCCAGTCCGCCGCGGCCAAGCGAGTGAGCATGTGCGACTCCGCCTGGTCGGCCATTACATAGCCGCGGTTCGCGCAGGGCCCACTGCGTCGTGCTGCTGGACAGTGCAGATAACCCGGATGCCCCTTCCGTGCAGCCTTGGTGGGAGCGCAGTAGACAATCGGGCCACCACAGCATCCGCACCTAATCACCCCCTGAAAAATGTTATGGATTCTGTGGGCGGTCCCACGCAGCCGGCCCTTCAACCGGTCGCGCTTCTCGATCTGAGCCCGCATCAGCAGATGTTCTTCATCGCTGAGCAGGCGTGGGTAGTAGCTGGGCAGATCAGGCACGTTCTTCCGCGCCAGCACGCCAACCAGGGCAGGGCTGCGCAGAGCCCCCGAAACGATGCCAGCAGTCCATTTTCTGGGCTTGTCGCGGTGACTGTTCCGGGCCCAGTCGGTGGGTGGTGGTGGAAAGCCCTCCTCCTGTAGTTGCTGAGCAATCAGGGTGGTGCCCATCCCAGCGGTGGCCAGCTCCGCTGCACGACGAAGTGCCCGGCCGCGCTCCGGTTCGATCACAAGCTGCCCTGCCGCGTCTTGCTGTAGGCGCCATGTAACTGGATCCCTGGCGATCCACCAGGGCGCTCGACCCGGTGTGCGCTGGCCCTCGTTCTGCAAGTTCTGGCGATGGGCGCAGGCCCCCTTGCTGCGCCGGCTGCGCTCCTCCCACTCCCGGCGTGCCTGCGCCATGGCGCCCAGCAGACCGTGCAGACGGTGTGGTTCACGGTCGATCAACTCCGCATCAATGACCGTTCCGCCATCACTGCAGAAGGCAATGCCCAGACCAGCAGCCCAGAAGTCCGAGAGCAGCACGCTGAGCACTTGGCGCTCGGCCTCCCGACTGAACCGGGACATGCTCTCGACAACCAGGCATGAGCCAGCTGGAACGGTGCCCGCGCGGGCTGCCGCCAGGAACTTCCCCAGGGCGCCGGTGGTCCGATGCCTACCGCTGCCTGCGCTCACGCCTGGGTCCACCAGCGCCTCCGCCAGGGTGAAGTCCGGGTGATCCGCCAGCCAGTGCTGCAGCGCCTGCTCCTGGCGCTCCAGACCCGATCGATCGAGCCCGGCCTGGGCCTTGCCGGACACGACGCGGGAGTAGCTCCAGGCAAGACGAGGGGGCGGGACCAGCCGGCGTGACGAGGCAGGGCCGATGCGCTCTTCAGCAGCCAGGCGTCGAGGCATTGGGCCGGGTTGGGCTGGCCCTGACCCTACTACCGTGCATGTGGTGGGTTGACCTCGGCCACCCAGATCCCCCAGGGATCGAGGGTCTCGCCGGGCTGGGGCGGGCGGCCATCGGCATGCAGCTTCCAGGGGAGGTCATGACGTCCCTCCAGGCGCCACCAGGCCAGCAGCCGGCTGCGCAGCAGCGGCGCCTGGCCGCTGAGCCGCTCCGTGGCCGCCTCCAGGCTCCACGCCACCGCTGAGCTGCCAGACCCCATTCCCTGCTTCCCCCTACCGCGCCTGCTGGGAACTGGGAACAGACGCCTCCCGGTAGCGCTCAGGCTCGGCCAGCAGCCTGGCCAGATCCGGTACCAGCGCCAGGGTTTCTCCGGTGCGCTGGCGCAGCAGCCGGGAGTGGTAGGCACCGGGCTCCACCCCCTGGCGACGCCAGCGCAGTACCTGCCAGTCGAAGCCCAGCAGGCGATAGAGCAGCGCCTGCAGCCGCAGGCCCGGGGTCAGGGCGGCAGGCCGCTCACGCCGGCCGATGGGACGGCCGAGCTGGGCGGCGGCCTGGCGCAGCTTGCGCGGAAGCCGCTGGCGCAGCTGCTCGGGACTGAGCGATTCGAACAGGCGGATCAGCCGCTGGTGCTCCGGGGTGAGGGCGTTGTAGCGATGGCGGCTGCTGCGGTGGTTGTGGCTCACCACCCGGATGCCGGCGAGGTCTGGCGTGAAGACGAAACGGCCGCCCAGGCGCCAGGCGCGCAGCAGCCAGTCGCGCAGGGATGTGCGCCAGAGGCGGCTGGAATGGATCCAGGGGCCGACGCGGCGGGCGTAGGCCGTGCGCACCAGCCAGAAACTGCTGGGGTCGTAGTAGAGGTCTTCGGGGCGGAGCAGCAGGCGCAGATCCCTGAGCTCGGGGCCGATCGTGAGGCGCTTCATGAACACCGGCCGAATCGAACCATCGGGCGCTTCGTGGCAGGTCGCCAGCTTCAGGGCCGGCGCCAGCAGCAGATCGGCGCCGCTCTGCTCAAGCCGCTGCAGGCCCAGTTCCAGGTGATCCGGCAGCAGCAGGTCGTCGTGGTTGAGAAAACACACCACCGGCGCCCTGGCCAGGGCCAGCCCGAAGGAATTGGGACCCGACTGCTCCCCGAAGCGCTCGCTCAGGTTGTAGTAGCGCAGGCGGGCATCAGCCAGCTCAGCGAGCATGGCGCCCGTGTCAGGCGCGCAGCAGTCGCCCACCACCAGGGCCTCCCAGTCGGCACAGGTCTGCAGTTGCAGCGCCCGCAGGGTGCTGCGCAGGGCATCCACCCGTTTGTAGGTGGCGATCACGAAACTGACGCGGGCGGCCTGGGGCAGCACGGCGCTCACAGGTAAGCCAGCAGCATCGAGATCAGGCTGCGCGCCTCATTGGAGAACACGCCCTGGCGCTTGAGCAGCCGCTCGATCTGGCCGAGGGTCATCCAGCGCAGTGATGGCGAGCTGGGCAGCGCATCGTCCTCCGCCATCAGGGCGATGCTGTAGCGGGCGACGGAGCGGTAGAAGCGCCCTCCCTCATCGGAATGGAGGCTGCTGAGCAAGGGGGTGGCCCGCCCCAGGAGCTCCTGCAGCACGAGCTCCTCAGCATCGAGTTCCGGCACCGGCGAGGGGGCTCCGCCGGCATCCTGCAGGGCCGGGCCGTACTGAAAACCCTCGCGGAAGCCGATCTCAGCGCGGCAGCGGAACAGCAGGTGCAGCACTCCGTTGAGGTGGCGCCCCAGCAGCACCGCCGTGCCCTGGCGCTCCTGGGCCACGATCGGCTGATCCCAGCTCTGCACCTCGCGTTCGCTGGAGCGTACGGCCACCTGGCGCACATCGAAGCTGCCCGCTGGCCCCAGCAGGCGCGGCTGGCGGCCCTCCAGCCAGTCCAGCTCCCGATCCAACGACACGGTGCGCACCTGGAAGGGGTAGGCCTGGCGCAGCTGCTCCAGCGCCGCCAGGATGGTCAGCTCGCTGCTGTGGGCCTGGCCGGCCGGCGCCGCGTGGGAGCGCAGCAGGCTCTCACCGATCCCCCCCTGACCGTGCCAGCGGCCGAAGGGCACCGTCCCGCCGGCCAGCAGCGACCAGTCGGAGCTGGCCAGCACCGAGCGGGCATCGGTGTTGATCTGGAAGTCGCTGCCCAGCAGGGCACACACCTCGGGTACCGGGGCCCAGTGATACCCCTCCGGCGTGTCGAGGGGCAGCTCCGGTGGCACTTCCACCGTCATGTTGCGGTTGTACTTGCCCAGGAAGCGGGTGCCCTGCTCGGACTGCAGGCTGTCGGCATGCACCAGGGCGGCCGCATGGCCGGTGAAGAAGTCGAGAAACGGGGTGGCCTTGCCGTGGTGCAGGCGCTGGTAGTTGCTGCGGGTGGCCTGCACCGAGGGAGCGGCCTGACAGAGGCCGATGTTGCCCGGTTCCGGCTTGGCCTGGATCAACAGATGGGGCACGCCGCCGCGGCGCTGCAGCAGAAAGCCGAGGATGCCGATCTCAGGCTGGTTGATCAGGGGCTGGCGCAGGGTGACGCCGGAGCCGGTTTCGGCCTGGACCCCCACGATGCTGAAGAAGCCACCCGAGTGGTGCTGCAGGGCGCCACCGCTGTAGTGCCACTCCCGTGACTGCCGCCAGGGGATCTCCTCCACATCCATGTCGCAGAGCCGGCGGCGATGGTCCAACCAGGACAGCAGCGACTCAGGCGGCATGGGCAGCGACGGGGACTGGGGGCCGCAGGGCTTTGGGGCGACGCTAACCCTGCAGCTGACGAGCTCAGCAGCAGCCGAGCTCAGCTGGCCACATAGGCCTCCACGGCGCTGCCCAGACGGCGCAGGCCGGCCAGACCATCGCGCTCGAGGTTGCGCACGCGGTCGCGGCTGATGCCCAGCACGCGACCGATCCCGGTGAGGCTCATCGGCTCAGCCATCTCGGCCGACGCGGGATCGATGCCGTAGCGCATCTTCAGCACCCGGCCCTGCAGTTCAGGCAGCTGCTCCAGYAGCGCACGCAGGTCKCCCTTCAGGCACTCTCCGTCCACMCGCTCCTCCGGCAGCTCCCCATCACCGGCCAGCAGGTCGAGCAGTTCCGTGTCCTCGCCGTCCCCCACCTTCGTCTCCAGGCTCACCGGCTGCCGCGCCCGGCACAGCAGATCCTTCACCTCCTCCTCCGGCAGCTCCACAAACACCGCCAGCTCGCTCACCGTGGGCGTGCGGCCCAGCTCCTGGCTCAGTTCCCGCTGACCCTTCTTCAGTTTGTTCAGCGTTTCGGTGATGTGGATCGGCAGCCGGATCGTGCGGCTCTTCTCCGCGATCGCCCGCGTGATCCCCTGCCGAATCCACCAGTACGCATACGTACTGAACTTGTAGCCCCGCGTCGGGTCGAACTTCTCCACACCCCGCACCAGGCCGATCGTGCCCTCCTGGATCAGGTCCAGCAGCTCCATGTTCCGCTTGGTGTATTTCTTCGCCACGCTCACCACCAGCCGCAGGTTCGCCGCCACCATCCGCTCCTTGGCACGGCGGCCCGCCTGCAGACGCTTCTTCAGCACCGGCAGGCTCAGGCCCGCCGCCGCCGCCAGCTCCGGCCGCTCCGGCGCCGTACCCCCGGCACGCATCGTCAGCTCCTGTTCGATCTCCTCAAGAGCCATCAGCTCCTGCACCTGGCGGCCCAGGGTGATCTCCTGCTCATGGCTCAGCAACGGCACCCGGCCGATGTCCCGCAGGTAGCTGCGCACCAGGTCGGCGCCACCAGGCAGAGCAGACCCATCGGCAGCGGCCACGGGCAGGGAAGGCATGACGGAGAATTGCGAAACAGTTCTGTTTCGTAAACCTACCATCCTTTTCCCGGCCTCCTGCAGCATGGGTCCATGGCCCGAGAGCGCTTGCAGAAACTGATCGCGGCGGCTGGACTCTGCTCCCGCCGACGGGCCGAAGACCTGCTGCGCGCCGGCCGGATCCAGGTGAATGGAGCCACCGCCCGGATCGGTGACAGCGCCGATCCCGGCAGCGATCGGATCGCGGTGGATGGCGAACCCCTCGCCCCCGCGGCCGAGCCGCTGCTGCTGCTGCTCAACAAACCGGTGGGCGTGCTGTGCAGCTGCAGCGACCCCCGCGGCCGCCCCACCGTGCTCGAGCTGCTGCCGCCTGAGCTGCGACGGGGCCGGGGCCTGCACCCGATCGGCCGTCTCGATGCCGACAGCCGGGGCGCCCTGCTGCTCACCAACCAGGGCGCCCTCACCCTGCGGCTCAGCCATCCACGCCACGGCCACCGCAAGCTCTATCGGGTGCAGGTGGCGGGCCGTCCCAGTGGGGCCACCCTGGCGCGCTGGGCTGCGGGCGTGCCGCTCGATGGCCAGGCCAGCCAGCCGGTGGGTGTGCGGGTGCTGCAGCACAGCGCCAGGAGCACCGGCCTGGAACTGGAGATGGGCGAGGGACGCAACCGCCAGATTCGGCGCACCGCCCAGCTGCTGGGGCACCCGGTGCTGGAC
>NZ_JADEWP010000026.1:0-18498 GCF_015207535.1 Cyanobium sp. LEGE 06143
CTGCCATTGAGCCGCTCGGTGTGGGAATGGAAGCCGAAGCGGGGCAGCCTGCGCTGGGGCACCGGCGTGCCCAGGGCGGTCAGCGGCCGCTCTGCGGCAGCACCGTTGCCCCCGGCCCGCGGGCTGGTGGCACTGGCTGTGATCGGGACTGGTGTGGGCATCGGACCATCATGGCGGGAGAAGGTGACGTGCCAGGAGCCCCGGGACTCCTGGCCAGGGCTCACTCCTCGCTGAGCAGCCCTTCTTCCTGAAGCCCTTCGAGGGCAGCGGGATCGGCAACCAGTTCATCTTCGAGCCCCTCCTCCACTGCCGGCCGGGTGAAGGCCGCCGTGGTGCTGGCGGTGGCCTCCAGGCCATGGCGGCTGCGGGTGGCCTCCAGGTCTTCCTCGGAGGGGTCGTCGAGCACGGCGGTGGCAGCCGGCGGAGCGGGGGTCTCCACCGTGTAGTCCGGACGCAGATTCTGCATGCGGCGGTAGCCCATGCCGTCCTCCTCAAGGATGTCGGGATGGGGGCCGGCCTCCGACCTCAACTCCTCTTCGAAGCCACTGAAGCCCGTGCCGGCCGGAATCAGGCGGCCGATGATGACGTTCTCCTTGAGGCCCCGCAGCCAATCGCTCTTGCCCTCGATCGCCGCCTCGGTGAGCACCCGGGTGGTCTCCTGGAAGGAGGCCGCCGAGATGAAGCTGTCGGTGTTCAGCGAGGCCTTGGTGATGCCGAGCAGCACCGGGGTGAATTCCGCAGGGGCACCGCCAGTGATGGCCATGGCGCCATTCACCTGCTCAACCTGGCGCAACTCGATCAGCTCACCGGGCAGGAAGGTGGTGTCGCCGGCATCTTCAATGCGGACCTTGCTGGTCATCTGACGGACGATCACTTCGATGTGCTTGTCGTCGATGGAGACACCCTGACTCTTGTAGACGTTCTGCACCTCCTGCACCATGCGGAACTGGAGCTTGGAAATCGATTCCTGGGCAGCCTCCAGGGTGGGCTTGCGGCTGCGCAGATCCTCGAAGTAGCACTCCAGCAGCTCGTGGGGATTGATGGGGCCATCGGTGAGCGATTCACCGGCCTTGACCTGCTGGGAATTGCTGACCATCACAGTGCGGCCGAGCAGGATCGGGTACTCAGTGATCGCGTCATCAGACTCGATCACGGTGACGGTGATCGAGTCGTCGTCATCACCTTGCTTGATGTCCACGGTGCCGGCCTTGCGGCAGAGCACAGCGGAATCGCGGGGGCGCCGGGCCTCCAGGAGCTCCTCGATTCGAGGCAGACCCTGCACGATATCGCCGGTCTTCTGGCGCTCGAACACCAGCAGGGCCAGACCATCGCCGCGCTGCACGAGTTCACCGTCTCGGACATGCAGCACAGAATCGGGGGACACCATGTAGGGGCGGCCCAGGCGCATGATCAGGTTGGAGCCCTCGATCGCTTCCACCTCACCACAGCAGGGGGAGGGCATGCCCTCGGCCAGCAGATCGCCATCCACCAGGCGCTGATCCACGCGAACAACCGGGGTTGCCGAACCGAGATCAATGCTGCGGGTATCGATGTCCCGCTCCACGATCAGGCGCCGGATCGGCTCCCCATCAATCGGAGTCGGGAGCTGAACCACACCGTCCTCCTTGCAGAGAATCTGGGTGGTGGCAACGACCTCGCCCTTCTTGACCGAGGTGCCGTCCTGCACCTGCAGGTCGGTATGGGTGGAGCCATGGCTGGCGTCGGAGAGGGTGTCGCGCCTGACCAGGAGCGTTTCAAGGATGGTGAGTTGAAGGCGCTCGATCGTCTTGGCCCGCTTGTCCGGCAGGGCCTCCACATCCACGGTCATCTGGGGCGTGGTATCAAAGGTTTCAAGAATCAACTGCGTGCGCAGCAGCTCGACGCCCTCGACACTCTTGATCAGCTCGCCATCCTTGAAGGCCAGCCTCTGGGTGGCCTTGAGGCCCATGTACGGGCCCCCAGACTGTTTCACCGTGGTGAGCTCCGGCAGGTGAGCCGCATCGGGAATGGCGTATTCCTCCACCGGCCGCAGCAGCAGGGCGCTGCCCTCAGGGGTCTCGGCCGTTTCCACATAGACCATCGCCTCAGCCTTGAGGCCCTTGCTGATCTCTTCGCCGGGCATGACCATGCGGCCATCGGCAAACTTGCTGATCACCTTGCTGTCGGGCACCAGGTGCAGCACACCTGAGCGCACAATGATCTCCCGAAGGATGTCATTTTTCTGGGTGACCGTCACGATCCCAGCCGTCTGGCTGAAGATATCCTTGACCACCTCAGTGCCGGCTTCAATCCACTGGCCATCCTCGATCATCAACAGGGAGATGTCCTTGTTGATCTCGTGGGTTTCCTGGGGGATCCACAGCAGGGTGCCGCCCTTGCTCACCTCATAACCGTTCTTGGCACTGCGCGCCTTCTTGATCGCCAGGCCGGGGGCGAACTTGACGAGGCCACCTGTCTGGGTGCGGAAGCGGTCATCGGCGAGCTCGGCAATCACCTCGCCGTTACCGATCTTGCTGCCCGGAGCTGTGTTGAGGCGGTAGCGGTTGCCCTCCTTGCCCTCCAGGTGCCAAAGCTCACCTGAATGGGTGGATTCACCCATGAGCTTGCAGTCCTTGAGCGTGAGGCTGGTGGTGACAATCTGAACCTCCCGGGAGTCTCCGGCGCTCTCGCGCAGGCGCACGGCGCCTCCGTACTCCGAGACCAGGCGGCTCTCGGCCAGCACCTCACCGGTGGTGACGGCCTTGTTTCCTTCAACCACAGGGAGGGCGTTGGGGGGGAGGTTGTAGACATCCCCCGCAAACACCCAGAGGCGGCCCAGGCGAGTGGCCTTGTGGGTGATGTTGCCCTGGCGGTCAGTGACCTCCTTGGGCTGAATGCCATCCTCATAGCGCACCTGGCCCGCCAGGTCGCAGATCACATCCTTCGTGGCCTTTTCAACGCTCTTCTTGACCGTGGCGCCAGCCGAAATCTGGGCAAGGATGATGTCTCCAGGCACGATGTCACCGTCGGCGACAAACAGGATCGAACCGGTGGTGATGTCCAGCTTCTGGATCTTGCCCTTTCCGGTGGGCTTGAGGGTGAGCAGGAAGTCGGTCTCCGCGATCTGGGCATTCACGCCGTGGGAGGTGCGGAATGCCCTGACCCGGGACTTCGGACCAAACTCGACCGTGCCATCCACCAGGGAGCGCACCACCCCGGTTTCGGCGGTGGACACACCGCCGGTGTGGAAGGTGCGCATGGTGAGCTGGGTTCCGGGCTCACCGATCGACTGGGCCGCCACGATGCCGACGGCCTCGCCGAGATCCACCAGCTGGTTGTGGGCCAGGGCCCAGCCGTAGCACTTACGGCAGACCGAACGGGAGGCCTCACAGGTGAGGGGCGAGCGCACATTCACCGTGCGCACACCAGCGGCTTCGATCCGGCGTGAGAGAGGCAGGTCGATTTCGCCATCGCGGTCGACCAGCACAACGCCATCGGCGTCGACCACGGGCTGGGCGGCCAGGCGACCCACCAGCTTGCTGGCAAAGCGACCGCGCTCGTCAGCATCAATCGGGATGAAGCGGGTGGTGCCGCAATCGTCCTCGCGGACGATCACATCCTGGGCCACGTCCACCAGGCGCCGGGTGAGGTAGCCGGAGTCCGCCGTGCGCAGGGCGGTGTCCACCAGGCCCTTGCGGGCGCCGTAGGACGAGATCACGTACTCGGTGACCGTCAGCCCCTCACGGAAGTTGGTGCGGATCGGCAGGTCGATGATCTCCCCCTGGGGGTTGGCCATCAGGCCGCGCATGCCCACCAGCTGGCGCACCTGAGACATGTTGCCCCGGGCGCCTGAGTTGGCCATCATCCAGACGGAATTGAGTGGATCGTTCTCGTTGAAGTTGCGGCGCACAGCAGCAACGAGGCGTTCGTTGGTTTCCGTCCAGGTATCGATCACCTTGGTGTGGCGTTCCACTTCGGTGATCTCACCGAGGCGATAGCGCTCTTCGGTTTGAGTGATCTGCTCCTCGGCCTCCGCCAGCAGGGCGGCCTTGTCCCCGGGGATGCGCAGGTCGTCGACGGAGATCGACACGGCCGCCTGGGTGGCGTAGTGGAAGCCGAGATCCTTGAGATCATCCGCCATGGCGGCCGTGGCCGCCGTGCCGTGATGCTTGTAGGCCCAGGCCACCAGGTTGCGAAGCGCTTTCTTGTCGATCACGCGGTTGCGGAACAGCGGCGCCTCGCGGCTGAGGGGCGGGGTGACCACGGCAGCCGTGGTGTCCACGCTTGGCTCAGCGGCTTTCTTGGACGACTTGGACTTCTTGGCGGGAGTGGCGGTCATGGGGCGGCTGGGCGCTGGTGAGAAGGCGAAACGAAGGTGGAGACGTTGGACCGGTCAGAAGCCTGTTCAGACCGCAGCCACGGCGTCGATGATGGTGTGGTTGATCACGACCCGACCCACAGTGGTGAGCAGGTAGCGGCTGATCAGGGCGCCGTCCTCATCGAAGCGGTCACGGCGGTAGTTCCACTGCTCGATGCGGGTGCCATCGCTGAGCGTGTTCTGCTCCAGCGGCGTGCTCTCCTCGTCGTCACAGTCCACATCGCCGGAGAACCGCACCCACACCCAGTGGTGCAGGCCGATGTGCTTCTCCTCGAAGGCGGCGATCACATCCTCAAGGCCGGCGAAGGTGCGGGAGCGGTCACCGAAATCGGGCTTGCTGGCCCCAGGTTGCTCAGCACTGAGGTAGTAGGCGCCGAGCACCATGTCCTGGGAGGGGGTGATGATCGGCTCGCCTGTGGCCGGCGAGAGAATGTTGTTGCTGGCCAGCATGAGCATGCGGGCTTCCGTCTGAGCTTCAATCGCCAGGGGCACATGCACGGCCATCTGGTCGCCGTCGAAGTCAGCGTTGAAGGCGGGGCAGACGAGCGGGTGGAGCTGAATGGCTCGACCATCGACCAACTTGGGCTCGAAGGCCTGAATGCCAAGGCGGTGCAGTGTCGGAGCCCGGTTGAGCATGATCGGGTGTCCCTCGATCACCTCCTGCAACACCTGCATCACCTCGTCATCGGCCCGCTGAATCAACTTCTTGGCGGCCTTGATGTTGTTGACGATGTTCTGGCGAATCAGCCGGTTGATCACAAAGGGCTGAAACAGCTCAATGGCCATCTCCTTGGGGAGCCCGCACTGGTGCATTTTCAGCTTCGGGCCCACCACGATCACTGAACGACCGGAGTAGTCGACGCGCTTGCCGAGCAGGTTCTGACGGAAACGCCCCTGCTTGCCCTCAATGATGTCGCTGAGCGACTTGAGGGCCCTGTTGTTGGCGCCCACCACCGTGCGGCCGCGGCGGCCATTGTCGATCAAGGCATCGACAGCCTCCTGCAGCATCCGCTTCTCGTTGCGGACGATGATCTCCGGCGCCAGGATCTCCTGCAGTCTGGCCAGGCGGTTGTTGCGGTTGATCACCCGGCGGTAGAGGTCGTTGAGATCGCTCGTGGCGAAACGGCCGCCATCGAGCTGCACCATGGGACGCAGATCAGGCGGGATCACCGGAATCACATCCAGCACCATCCAATCCGGACTTGCACCGGTGGCCACGAAGTTGTCGATCACCCGCAGACGCTTGATCAGTTTGGCCCGCTTCTGACCCTTGCTGGCGGCGATGTCCTCACGGAGCTGCTCAGCCGTTTCGCTGAGGTTGATGTCCTGCAGCAGGCTCTTGAGCGCCTCGGCACCAATACCGACGATGGGCTCATTCTCAATCTCGGAATCTTCGGCGTAGATTTCATCCTCAATCTCAAGCCATTCGTCTTCCGTGAGCAGCTGCTTGTAGGAGAGGGTTTTGTGGTCGCCCGGATCGAGAACCACGTAGCAGTTGAAGTAAACGATCTGCTCCACATCCCGCAGGGGCATGTCGAGCAGGATCGCCACGTAGCTGGGAATCCCCTTCAGGTACCAGACGTGGCTCACCGGGGCGGCCAGCTTGATGAAGCCCATGCGGTGACGGCGCACCCTGCTCTCGGTGACCTCCACGCCACAGCGCTCGCAGACGATGCCGCGGTGCCGCACCCGTTTGTACTTACCGCAATGGCACTCCCAGTCCTTGGACGGTCCGAAGATCTTCTCGCAGAACAGGCCGTCCATCTCCGGCTTGAGCGTGCGGTAGTTGATGGTTTCGGGCTTGGTGACCTCACCCACAACCTGACCGTTGGGCAACGTGCGCTGCCCCCACTGCATGATCCGATCCGGCGAAGCCAGCGTGATCTTGACGTAGTCGAAGTGGTTTTCGGTGCGGAGATTGCTATTGGACATGGGGGTGACTAACGCGCGGAGATCGAAAGGGGTGGCTTCAACGGGGAGGCATCGACTGGGGAGCAGCGACACAGGGTCGATTCAGTCGTCGTCGTAATCCGCAACGCCGAGGGACTCGTAGGTGGGCCGGCTTGGCGTGCTGCGGCGGGGATTGACGTCCTGCATCAGATCCACCTCTTCGCCCGCATCGGTGTACACAGCGATGTCGAGGCCAAGGGACTGCAGCTCGCGCATCAGCACCTTGAACGACTCCGGCGTGCCGGGGCGGGGGATGGGCTTGCCCTTGACGATGGCGTTGAGGGCCTCGTTGCGGCCCTGCATGTCGTCGGACTTGACGGTGAGCAGCTCCTGCAGGGTGTAGGCCGCGCCGTAGGCCTCCAGGGCCCAGACTTCCATCTCGCCGAGGCGCTGACCGCCCTGCTGGGCCTTGCCGCCCAGGGGCTGCTGGGTGACCAGGGAGTAGGGACCGGTGGAGCGGGCGTGGATCTTGTCGTCCACCAGGTGCACCAGCTTGAGAATGTGGGCATAGCCCACGGTGACCGGCTGGTCGAAAGCCTCGCCACTGCGGCCATCGATCAGCTGGATCTTGCCGGGGTTCCCAGGGTCATAGACCCAGTCCTTGCCGGGCTGGCTGGCGGCTTCCTCCAGGAAGGCCTGCACGGTCTGCTTCGATTTCTCGGCGCCGTGCATCTCATCGAAGGGCACCACCTTGACGCGGCAGTCCAGGTGGGACGAAGCCCAGCCCATCAGGCACTCGAACACCTGGCCCACATTCATCCGGCTGGGCACGCCCAGCGGATTGAGCACGATGTCGATGGGTGTGCCGTCAGGGAGATAGGGCATGTCCTCACGGGGGAGGATGCGGCTGATGATGCCCTTGTTGCCGTGGCGACCGGCCATCTTGTCGCCCACTTGAATCTTCAGGCGCTTGGCCACATACACCCGCACCACCATGTTGGCGCCCGGCGGCAGCTCGTCACCCTGTTCGCGGGTGTAGATGCGCACATCCACCACGCGGCCACGCTCTGTGCTGGGAACCCGCAGGGAGTTATCACGCACGTCGCGGGCCTTCTCGCCGAAGATGGCACGCAGGAGCTTTTCCTCAGGCGGCTGATCGGACTCCCCCTTGGGAGTCACCTTGCCCACCAGGATGTCACCGCTTTCCACAAAGGCACCGACACGGATGATGCCCATCTCATCGAGATTACCCAGGCTTTCTTCAGCCACGTTAGGGATCTCACGGGTGATCTCCTCAGGGCCGAGCTTGGTCTGCCGGGCCTCAATCTCGTACTTTTCGATGTGAACGGAGGTGTAGAGATCGTCGGTGACGAGCCGCTCGCTAACGAGGATGGCGTCCTCGTAGTTGTATCCCTCCCAAGGCATGTAGGCGATCAGTACATTCTGACCCAGGGCGATTTCACCGCCTTCACAGGCCGATCCATTCGCCAGCACCTGGCCGGCGATCACCGGGTCTCCCTGGCGCACGATCGGGCGATGGTTCAGGCAGGTGTCCTGGTTGGAGCGCTGATACTTCTGCAGGTAGTGGGTGTGGTCCTGGCCGTCTTCATCGCGGATCACGATGGCCGTGGCGTCCACATAGGTGACCGTGCCATTGACCCGGGTGATCGGCACCATGCCGGAGTCGCGGGCGACCTGGGTCTCAAGGCCCGTGCCCACCAGGGGCCGCTCCGGACGCAACAGCGGCACGGCCTGGCGCTGCATGTTGGAGCCCATCAGGGCGCGGTTGGCGTCGTCGTGCTCCAGGAAGGGGATCAGAGAGGTGGCCACGGAGATCACCTGCACCGGCGAGAGCTGCACGTAATCCACCTGCTCGGGTGGCACCTTTTCAAAATCCTGGCGGTAGCGCACGGGCACCAGGTCAGCCGTGATGCGGCCGTCGGAGTCGGTCGGCACGTCGCCGGGGGCGACGCGGCACTCGTCTTCCAGATCGGCGGAGAGGTAGATGGGGTCGCCCTGCTTGATCACGATCCCCTCCTCCACCTTCCAGAAGGGGGTCTCGATGAAGCCGTATTCGTTCACCCGGGCGWGGRTGGCGMGCGAMCCGATCAGGCCGGCGTTAGGGCCTTCCGGGGTTTCGATCGGGCAGATGCGGCCGTAGTGGGAGGGGTGGATGTCGCGCACGGCAAAACCGGCCCGCTCCCGGGTGAGGCCGCCAGGGCCGAGCGCGCTGATGCGGCGCTTGTGGGTGAGCTCAGCCAGGGGGTTGGTCTGATCCATGAACTGGCTCAGCTGGCTGGAGCCGAAGAACTCCTTGATCGCCGCCACCAGGGGCTTGGGGTTCACCAACTGGGCCGGGGTGAGTGACTCGGTCTCGCCGACGGTCATCCGTTCCCTGATGATCCGCTCGAGCCGGTTGAGACCCACGCGCACCTGGTTCTGCAGCAGCTCACCCACGGAGCGCACGCGACGGTTACCCAGGTGATCGATGTCGTCGATCTCATAGCCGGGCTGGCCGAGCTGCAGGCCGATCAGGTAATCGAGAGTGGCGAGCAGCTCCTCCTTGGTGAGCACCCGCGTCTCATCCGGCACGGTGAGCCGCAGTTTCTTGTTGATCTTGTAGCGGCCGACGCGACCGAGATCGTAGCGCTTCGCGTCGAAGAAGCGGGAATCCAGCAAGCTCTGGCCGCCGCTCACTGAGGGCGGTTCACCCGGACGCAACTTCTTGTAGAGCTCCAGCAGAGCCTGATCCTGGGAGGTGATTCCATCCACACTGGTGGCGGACTCGATCGTCTTCGAGTAGTACTCGGGGTGGCGCAGCTTGTCGAGCACGTCCACATCGGAGAGGCCCATGGCACGCATCAGCACGTGGGCGTTGATCTTGCGGGTCTTGTCGACCCGCACGTGCATCAGCTCGTGCTTATCGGTTTCGAACTTCAGCCATGCTCCCCGGTTGGGGATCACACTGGCGTTGTAGGTCTTGCGGCCGGTCTTGGGATCGGGCTCCTCCTTGAAATAGACACCCGGGGAGCGAACGATCTGATTCACGATCACACGCTCTGCACCATTGATGATGAAGGTGCCGCGCTCGGTCATCAAAGGCAGTTCGCCGATGAAAACTTCCTGTTCCTTGATCTCACCGGTTTCCTTGTTGACCAGTCTGCAGGTGACATACAT
Source organism: Cyanobium sp. LEGE 06143 (assembly GCF_015207535.1). NCBI lineage: Bacteria > Bacillati > Cyanobacteriota > Cyanophyceae > Synechococcales > Prochlorococcaceae > Cyanobium > Cyanobium sp. LEGE 06143. The sequence goes on from NZ_JADEWP010000026.1 coordinate 9,425, forward strand.
CTGTGAAGCGAAGGTGGCATCACGCCGCTTCGCTTCCTCCACGTCGTGGCGTGGCCGCTTCAGCCGGTACTCACTGCCGATGAAGTGCAGCTCAAGCTTGCCCGTGTAATCGGTGATCGGCGAAAAGCTCTCCAGCTCTTCGATCAGGCCCTTCTCCAGGAACCATTTGAAGCTCGCCCTCTGTACCTCCACGAGATCGGGCAGGTAAGTGACGGTCTTGGCGACCTGGATCGCGCTGCTCATGCGGTGAACCTGCAGGATCGATAATTGACGAGGTGGCCTGTCGGTCCATCAGCCGGCTGATCGCTCGCGGCCGCCCACGCGAACAGCCGCTCCCCAGAGGGGAACGGCTGCCCAGGAGGAGGCATCTAACGAGATCGCATCAAGGCTGCAGACGTCGACAACAAGGAGCGCTTTCGCATCCAGGCCAATAAAGGATCATACACCGTCACCAAGAAGCCTGAACAGGGTTCGGGCATTGGCCGTGCTGGTGCGGGCCACCATGTCGAGGCTCTCGCCGCGCAGGAGCGCCACCCGCTCCGCCACAGCGGCCACATAGGACGGCTCATTGCGCTTGCCCCGGCGCGGCACCGGAGCCAGGAAGGGACAGTCTGTCTCCACCAGGTAGCGATCGGCAGGCACGGCCCGGGCGCAGGCGTGGGTGGCCTCGGCCTTGGCGAAGGTGACCACTCCGCTGAAACTGATGTAGAACCCGAGCTCGAGGAACGCCTCCATCTCCTCGGGCGTGCCGCCCCAGCAGTGCATCACCCCCCGGGGGCAGAGGCCCTCGCTGCGACGCTGACGCAGCTCGGCGAGCATCGGCTCGGCGGCATCGCGGCAGTGCACGATCACCGGCAGATCCAGCCGGCAGGCCAGGTCGAGCTGGGGACGCAGCACGGCCAACTGCGCCTGCAGGTTCTGCTCCCGGAACAGGTCCAGGCCCAGTTCGCCGATGGCCACAACCCTGGGGTCATCCACGGCCGCCTGCTCGAGCACGGCGGCGGTGTCGCTGCTCCAGTGCTCAGTATCGAGCGGGTGAACCCCCACCGAGTAACGCAACTCGGGCAGGCGATCGGCGAGGGCCCGAATCGCCGGGATTTCGGCAGGCTCCACGCAGGCATGCACCAGGGCCACCACCCCGGCCTGCCGCCAGCGCGCAATCACCTCATCGAGATCCTCGTCAAACTCGCGAAAGACGATGTGGCAATGGGAGTCGACCAGCCCGCCATGGGCCAGGGGCTCGGCTGGATGGCCAGTCTGGACAGTGGCGGCCTTCTGGACGGCAGACGGCGGCGTCATGGCGATGGGGCTTCAGGGCCGTGGGCATGCTGGCTCAGAAGCGGCCAGGCTGAAGGCTTGGCTCAGCAGCCACCCGATCCGGGCTGGAGACTCAGCTGCTGGCGGTTTCAGGCTCCACGGCCTGGCGCACCGCTGTGCTCAGGCGCGATTTCTGGTGGGCACCGGTGTTGCGATGCAGCACACCCACCTTCACGGCCTTGTCGATTTTGCTGAAGGCAGCCCGCATGGACAGCTGCACCGCCTCCTTGGCGGTGGCATCGGGACCCTGGCTGTAGGCCGTGCAAGCCGTGAAACAGCGCTTCATCAGGGTGCGCAGGGACGACTTGTAGGTGCGGTTGCGCAGCCGGTTGCGCTCGGCGATCTCGATGCGCTTCTTCGAAGACTTGTTATTGGCCACAGGCGGTGGAGGACTGGTTCAGCGATCGATGATCTTACCTCGGTGCCATCCAGGCTCCCCCAAGGCCCCGGGCCGGGGAGCCCTGCTGTGGCCCTCTAGGTTGAGGTTCTGCCTCGCGTGACTTCCGTGGCCGCCCCCTCCACAGCGTTGCTCCTCCCCTGCTTGCGGGATCCGGCTGCCGCAGCCGAACGGCTTGAGGCCATCGCCGCGCGGACCCAGAGCGGGGCCAGCGAGCAGGCTGCAGCCCTGGTGGACGACATCCTCCAGCAGGTACGGCGCGAGGGCGATACCGCCCTGCTCCGCCTCACGGAGCGCTTTGATGGGGTGCGCCCTGATCCGCTGCGGATTCCTCCGGAGCGGCTGGCCAGCGCCTGGGAGCAGTGCCCGCCTCCCCTGCAGCAGGCCCTGCGCCTGGCCCACAGCCGGATCCTGGATTTTCATCGGCGCCAGCTGCCGGCCGACCTGAGCGTCACCGGTCCCCATGGCGAAAGCCTGGGCCGGCGCTGGCGGCCGGTGCAACGCGCCGGGCTGTACGTGCCTGGCGGCCGGGCCTCCTACCCGAGCACGGTGCTGATGAACGCCGTGCCTGCCGTGGTGGCGGGGGTGGAGCGGCTGGTGATGGTGACGCCGCCTGGCCCCAGCGGTGAGCCGAACCCCACCGTGCTGGCCGCGGCCCATCTGGCCGGCATCAACGAGGTCTACCGGGTGGGCGGCGCCCAGGCGATCGCTGCCCTCGCCTACGGCACCGCATCCATTCCCCGCGTGGATGTGATCAGCGGCCCCGGCAACCTCTACGTGACTCTGGCCAAGAAGGCGGTGTACGGCCAGGTGGCGATCGATTCCCTGGCCGGGCCGAGCGAGGTGCTGGTGATCGCCGACCACACCGCCCGGGTGGAGCAGGTGGCCGCCGACCTGCTGGCCCAGGCCGAACATGACCCCTTGGCGGCGGCCATCCTGCTCACCACCAGCGAGGAGCTGGCCAGCGCGCTGCCCCAGGCTCTGGAAGCCCAGCTGCAGGGACACCCGCGCGCCGCCATCACCCGCTCGGCCCTGCAGGACTGGGGCCTGGTGGTGATCTGCCGCGATCTCAGCAGTGCCGCCGCCCTGAGCGATCGCTTTGCCCCGGAACACCTCGAGCTGCTGGTGGAAGAGCCGCAGGCGCTGGCGGAGCAGATCCAGAACGCCGGCGCGATCTTCATGGGCCCCCACAGCCCAGAGGCGGTGGGCGACTATCTGGCCGGCCCCAACCACACCCTGCCCACTTCCGGCACGGCCCGCTTCGCCGGTGCCCTGAGCGTCGAGACGTTCCTGCGCCACACCTCGCTGATCCACTTCAACCGGGCCGCCCTCGAGGCCACGGGTCAGGCCGTGATCACTCTGGCCGAGAGTGAGGGTCTGCACAGCCACGCCGAGTCTGTGCGGCGGCGACTCAGCTGAAAAGCCCCCGAAGTCGATGTGTCTGGCGGGGGCTCAGCGTTTGTCGAGATCTCGGACGCCCGGGATGTCCGCCTCGATCTGGCCCACCAGCACCTGATCGGCCAGGTTCACGAACAGGCCGTTCTCCAGCACCCCGGGAAGGTTGTTGATCTGCCGTTCCAGCCCCTCTGGATCGGCGATGCCGCCGGCAAAGCGCACATCCAGCACCAGGTTGCCCTGATCCGTGACCACCGGTCCGGCCTTGCGCACGGCCATGCGCAGCTGGGCTGCGCCGCCCAGGGCCTGGAGCTCCGCCTGCACCTGGCGCCAGGCGCCCGGCAGCACCTCCACCGGCAACAGGAAGTCGAGGTTGAGGGTGTCCACCAGCTTGGTGCTGTCCACCACCACCACAAAGCGGTCGGCGCGGCGGGCCACCAGCTTTTCCTGCACATGGCAGGCGCCACCCCCCTTGATCAGCTGGAACGAGGGATCCACCTCATCGGCTCCGTCAATGGCCAGGTCGATGCGGCTGATGGCATTGAGGCTGGCGAGGGGGATGCCCAGCTCAGCCGCCAGCACCTCGCCCTGGAAGGAGGTGGTCACGCCGGTGATGTCGCTGAGCTCGCCGCTTTGCAGCCGCGCGCCCAGGGCCTGGATCATCAGCGCGGCCGTGGAGCCCGATCCCAGCCCCACCACCATGCCACTGCGGATCTGGTCGGTGGCCGCCAGGGCCACCGCCTGCTTCATCCGGTCCTGCAGCTCGGCCATCGGCACCAACCCCTCACGCGGGCCGCGACCGTAGCAGCGGCCTCAGCCGGCGCTGGGCAGGGCCGCCGGACGGATCGAGAGGCTCAGCTCGCGGCGGCCGCGCACCACGGTGATGGCCAGGGGTTCGCCCACCGCAGCGTGCTCCACCTGGCGCAGCAGGCTGGCGGGATCAGCCACCAGCTGATCGGCCGCGGCCACCACCAGGTCGCCGCGGCGCATGCCGGCCTGCTCGGCGGGACTCTCCGGCAGCACCCGCTGCACCAGGGCACCGTCGCGCTCGGGCAGCTGCAGCACCGCATCGGGATCACGGTTGTTGTCCCGGGCGCGGCGGGCGGTGAGCGGCACCAGCTGCAGGCCGAGATAGGGGTGCACCACCTGGCCGCCTTCGGCCAGCTGGCTGGCCACCTGCCTGGCCAGGTTGATCGGGATGGCGAAGCCGAGCCCCGCTCCCGGACCGGAGCGCACCAGGGTGTTGATGCCGATCACGTCACCGGCGGCGTTGATGAGCGGTCCGCCGGAGTTACCGGGGTTGATCGCGGCATCAGTCTGGATCAGATCGAGGCGCTTGTCGGAGAAGCCGAGGCTGTTGATGTCGCGGTGCAGGCTGCTGACGATGCCCAGGGTGACCGTGCGCTGCAGGCCATAGGGGCTGCCCAGGGCGATGGCCCAGTCGCCCACCTCAAGAGCCTCGGAATCGCCGAGGGAGGCCGCCTGCAGATCGTCGACACCGCGAATCCGCACCAGGGCCAGATCGGTGACGGAATCACTGCCCACCACGGTGGCATCGCGCTGGCGACCATCGGCCAGGGTGACTTCCACCCGATCCACCTGATCCACCACGTGGGCATTGGTGAGCACCAGCCCCCTGCGGGCATCGATCACCACCCCCGAGCCCTGGCCGCGCTCACGCCTGCTGCCGGAAGGGTCGCCGAACAGATCGCGCAGCAGAGGATCCAGCAGGGCCGGATCGAAGGCCTGCCGCTCCACGTCCCGTTCGATGTCGATCCGCACCACGGCCGGGGCCACCGAGCGGGCCGCCTCAGCCACAAAACTGTGGGCCGCCGGCTCAGGGGCGGTCGCCTCAAGGGCCCAGGCGGCGGGGGCACCAACCAGATGCATCGCCACCAGGGAGAGGGCCAGCAGCCCGGCAGCGGCAGGGCGGCACCGGCGGAGCCAGCGGCGCAGCATGACCAGAAAATCAGCGGAAGAGGGCTTCAGCTCAGGGGGCACGGGCAGGCCAGCACTTCTGTGCTGACGCTAGGGAGGGGACCAGCGCAGCAGGGACTCCTGAAAACCGCCCGGCGCGCCGATCTCCAGCCAGCGGCCGCCGGGGTCGTCAGGGCGGCCCAAGGGGCAGGGCTGCACCGGTCCGAAGCCGCAGAGGGTGGAAGGGCAACCGAGCAGGGGCACCTGCGGACGGCCGGGCAGGCTGCCGCGCCAGTGCTGGTGGATGTGGCCGAACACCACGGCCTCCAGGTCCCTGGCCTGTCCCAGCAGCTGCAGCAGGGCCGCCCCATCGAGCAGCCCGATGGCATCCATTTCGGGGTCGCCGATCGCCCCGGGGGGATGGTGCACGGCCACCAGCAGGGGTCGGGGCAAGGCCTGCTCCAGCTGCTGGAGAACGCCCGCCAGCCAGGCGAGCTGGCTGGCTCCGAGCCAACCGGCGGTAGCTCCGGCCTTGTGGCTGTCGAGCAGGAGCAGCCTCGCCCYAGGCCCCTCCACCAACGCCGGCGCGATCGGGCCGTGGCGACCCAGAACGGAGCGCAGCAGCTGGGGATGGTCGTGGTTGCCTGGCAGCAGGGCCAGAGGGAGGCCCAGGAACTGCAACGATGTGTGGAGATGGACATAGCCCGCCAGGCTTTCGTCCTGGCAGAGGTCGCCGCTGAGCAGCAGCAGGTCCGGCGGGGCCGGGGCCGCCGCCAGGGCTTGCCGCAGCCCATGGGTCAGGCAGGCGAGGGGCTGGCGACCGCGATAGACGCCGCCAGGATTGGCGAGCAGATGGAGATCGCTCAGCTGCAACACGCGCATTCACACCTCCAGCACCTAGGCCTAAGTTGCCCCCTGAACAGCGAGGCCGCCATGGCAGCAATCCCCCCCGGCACCCGGCAGCGTTGCAGCCTCTGTCAGGTGGAGATCCAGGGCATGGCCGGTGGTGCCGACCTGGTGCACTTCAGCCAGGGAGCGCCGGGCACCCGCGCCAAGCTCTGGGCAAGGGTCTGCCAGTACCTGCGCAGCGATGAGCAGAAAGCCCAATGCATGAACCTCGACGCGGAGCGGCGCGGCAGCGTTCAGCGCAGTGACTATTACGCCGAAGCCCCCGTGATCGATCTGGGGGCCCTGTCTGCCCCTTCTGATGGCGGCAGGGATCCCCTAGGGTGAATAATAGGACCTGAGGTCTTTGGGCCAGGTCTGGTTCCGGTCCCCCACGGTCTCACCTTCGGTGCCCCATCCCCTGCTGCCCAAACTGGAAGCCGTGGCGCGGCAGACCTGCGCCGCCCATGGCTGTGAGCTCAGGGGTGTGGCACTGCTCAGCCATCGGATTCCGATGACGTTGCAGGTGCTGGTGCAGCGGGCTTCAGGTGGCGAGATCACGCTCGACAACTGTGCAGCGCTGTCCCCACCGCTTGCCGAGGCGCTTGAATCCGAGGGGTTGCTGACCGACGAGGCCTATGTTCTGGAGGTCAGCAGCCCCGGCATCGGCGAGGAACTGCGCGACGACCGGGACTTCCGCAGCTTTCGCGGCTTCCCTGTGGCCGTGCACTTCCGCGACGCCACGGGATCGGCAAGCCGCTGCGAGGGCCTTCTTCTGGAGCGCACCGCGAGCGAGCTTCAGATCAACCAGCGCGGCCGCACCAAGCGGATCCCCCGCGAAGCCGTGATCCAGGTGCTCCTAGTCACGCCGGCCGTTGAGAGCTGAGCCCCAACAACTGAATCACCCACAACCGAAAAACCATGGCCCTGGTCTTACTTCCCGGCCTGAACAATCTGATCGAGGACATCAGCGAAGAAAAGAAGCTGGCTGCCTCGGTGGTCGACGCGGCGCTCAGAGAGGCCCTGCTGAAGGGCTATGAGCGCTATCGCCGCACCCTTTATCTTGGTATCAGCGAAGATCCTTTCGAAGAGGATTACTTCTCCAATTTCGATGTCCAGCTGGACCTCGACGAAGAAGGCTACCGGGTGCTGGCTTCCAAGATCATTGTTGAGGAAGTGGAGAGCGAAGACCACCAGATTGCCCTTTCTGAGGTTCAGCAGGTTGCTGAGGACGCCCAGATCGGCGACACCGTGGTGCTGGATGTAACTCCGGAGAAAGACGACTTCGGGCGCATGGCCGCAGCCACCACCAAGCAGGTGCTCGCCCAGAAGCTGCGCGACCAGCAACGGCGGATGATCCAGGAGGAGTTCGCCGATCTGGAAGACCCTGTGCTGACCTCCCGGGTGATCCGCTTCGAGCGCCAGAGCGTGATCATGGCCGTGAGCAGCGGCCTCGGGCGCCCCGAGGTGGAAGCCGAACTGCCGCGCCGTGACCAGCTCCCCAACGACAACTACCGCGCCAATGCCACCTTCAAGGTGTTTCTGAAGGAAGTGAGCGAGGTGCCCAGACGCGGCCCCCAGCTGTTTGTGAGCCGCTCCAATGCCGGGCTGGTGGTCTATCTCTTTGAAAACGAAGTGCCCGAGATCCAGGAGGGCTCCGTGCGCATCGTTGCCGTGGCCCGGGAAGCCAATCCGCCCAGCCGTTCGGTTGGACCACGCACCAAAGTGGCCGTTGACTCAGTGGAGCGGGAGGTGGATCCCGTGGGGGCCTGCATCGGCGCTCGTGGTTCGCGCATTCAGCAGGTGGTCAACGAGCTGCGCGGCGAAAAGATCGATGTGATCCGCTGGTCCCACGATCCGGGGCAGTACATCGCCAATTCGCTCAGCCCGGCCCGGGTAGAGGCCGTGCGCCTGGTGGACCCCGACGGGCAACACGCCCACGTGCTGGTCCCCCCCGATCAGCTCAGCCTGGCGATCGGCCGCGAGGGCCAGAATGTCCGCCTGGCGGCCCGGCTCACCGGCTGGAAGATCGACATCAAGAATGCCCATGAGTACGACCAGGCCGGTGAGGACGCGGCCGTGGCCGAACTGATTGCCCTGCGGGAAGAGGATGAGGCGCTGCAGGCCGAGGCCGAGGCCCGGCTGGCGGTGGAGCAGGCCACCCGCGCCGAGGAAGATGCCCGGCTCAGGGAGCTTTACCCCTTGCCTGAGGACGAAGAGGGTGGCCCCTATGGCTATGGCGGGGGCAACCTGGGCGAGGCCGAGGCTGGGGCCACCGATCCCCAGGCCGTCGAGCCCGCAGACACGCAACCTGCAGACGCGGAGCCCGCAGAGGCGGAAGCCCGGTGAGCCCCTCCTCAGCCCCCCCAGTGGTGCTGCGGCGCTGCGTGGCCTGCCGGGTCCTCGCCGATCGGCGTGGACTCTGGCGAGTGGTCCGCCTGGCCTCCGGGGGCCTGCAGCTGGATCAGGGGATGGGCCGCTCGGCCTATCTCTGCCCCTGCAGCGACTGCCTGGAGGAGGCCCGACGGCGGCGGCGTCTGCAGCGATCCCTGCGCTGCCAGGGGGCCGACGCTCTGCTCGATGTCCTGCGCGAGCGTCTGGATGCGACGCCTCAGCCAGCCCCCGGGGCCAGCTCTGAGGCAAGATGAACCTTGGCTGCAGCTTGCGTGCAGCCTCGTGCCCACGGCCCCCTCGAGAGGCCGGAGCCCGGACCATTGGAGACTTGAATGACCAGCAGCGGCAAAGTCAGAATCTATGAGCTTTCCCGGGACCTGGGCCTGGAGAACAAGGACGTGCTGGATGCTGCCGAGAAGCTGGGGGTGGCGGCCAAGAGCCACAGCAGCTCGATCAGTGACGGCGAAGCCAGCCAGATTCGCCGGCTGATCCAGCAGGGCACCAACGGTGCTCCCCAGCCAGCCGCGGCAGCTGCCCCACGACCCGGCAAGGCCATCCTCGCTGTGCAGAAGGCGGCACCGGCCGCTCCTGCACGCCCGGCGACTCCCGCTGCAGCGGCTCCCAGTCGTGCCGCGGCAGCACCGGCCCGGCCCGCAGTTCCTGCCAAGCCGCCCGCCTCGCCGAAGCCACCTGGCGCCGAGTCGCGCCAGCCCCGGCCCACCCTGCAGAAGCCTGCCGTGACAGCGGACACCAGGCCAGTGGTGAAGCC
>NZ_JADEWP010000029.1:0-17889 GCF_015207535.1 Cyanobium sp. LEGE 06143
CACCAGCAGCGGCAGCATCGCGGCGGTGAAGCTGCCGCTGCTGGTGAGCGCCCTGGTGCAGCGGGGGGCCGAGGTGCGCTGTGTGCTCACGCCCAGCGCCGAGCGCCTGGTGAGCGCAGCATCCCTGGCCTGTCTCAGCCGCCAGCCCTGCTGCCTGGAGGCCGACCAGTGGAGCCACCGGGCGCCCCGTCCCCTGCATGTGGAGCTGGCGGAGTGGGCGGAGCTGGTGCTGCTGGCTCCCCTCAGCGCCACCACCCTGGCCCGCTGGGTGCATGGCCTTGGCGACACCCTGCTGGCCAGCACCCTGCTGGCCTGCGAGGTRCCGGTGCTGGCGGCCGCCGCCATGAACACCTCCATGTGGGCCTCGCCCGGGGTACGGGCCAACTGGCAGGCCCTGCAGAGCTTCTCCAGCGTGCTGCCCCTGGGGCCTGAGTCCGGACTGCTGGCCTGCGACCGCCAGGGCCAGGGCCGCATGGCCGACCCCGAGCTGCTGCTTCTGGCGCTGGAATCCCTCGCCCTCTGGGGTCCGAAGCGCGACTGGCAGGGCCGTGGCCTGCTGGTGAGTGCCGGCCCCACCCGCGAGCCCCTGGATCCGGCTCGCTGCCTCACCAATCCGAGCACGGGCCGCATGGGCGTGCTGCTGGCCCAGGCGGCCCGGCTGCGGGGGGCACGGGTGGAGCTGGTGCATGGTCCGCTGGCGCTGCCGGCCGGCTGGCTCGAGGGGCTCAACGCTGAGGCGGTGCTCACGGCGGGTGAGATGCGCCAGGCCTTGCTGGCCCGTCAGCCGGGGGTTCAGGCCGTGGCGATGGTGGCGGCCGTGGCCGACCACCGCCGCAGCCAGCCCCTGGACGCCAAGCTGGACAAGCAGGCCCTGGAGCAGGCCCTCGCCAGCGGCTGGGAGCCGGTGCCGGATCTGCTGGCCGAACTGGTGCACAGCAGGCCGCCGGGGCAGCGCATTCTCGGCTTCGCGGCCCAGACGGGCGATGTGCTCCCCCAGGCCCGGGTCAAGTTCGCGCGCAAGGGCTGCGATCTTCTGTTCGCCAACCCCATCGATCAGCCCCAGGCGGGCTTCGGCGGGCACAGCACCAGTGGCTGGTTGCTTGGCCCAGGCGATCAGGTGGGCGTGTTGCCACCGGCCCGCAAGCTGGCCGTGGCCCACCACCTGCTCTCGGCCCTGGCCGCCTGAGCCGGGCCCAACGGGGCAGTTCAGGCGGCCAGGGACTCTTCTTCTGCGGCGTCGACCTGCAGCAGATCGATGAATGTGCGCAGCTGCAGGCGGGGGATGTAGGGCCAACCGCCGCTCTGTTCCATGCGGCGCAGCAGGTTGAACAGCTGGTTGCGGTCGGCGGGGAGGCTGCTCCGGAAGGCCCCGTCCTGAATGCTGCGATGCAGCATCTCAAGCTGGCGCAGCAGGTCGAGCAGCTGCTGCGGATCGCCTCGGAGCTCCTCGGCCAGGCTGGCGGTCTGGCTGAGCAGGCTGTCGAGCCGCTGCTGGCGCCCGTCCGTGAGCGTGGCTGGCTGCTGGGCTGGCTGCTGGGCTGCCTGGCTGGCTGGCTGGGTCGTGGTCTGTGGTGTGGTGATCGGAACCTTCGGCTCTCGCATACAGGTTGTTGAGAGCCGCGACATCGTACGGGGAATCAGGGTTTTGCACCGGTAGGATCCGCCCCGGCCCAGTTACTGCCCACTCTCTGCGGCGTTCTCCCCATGCGTTTTCGTCCTCTGCTGGCCCTCGCGCTGGCGCTGTGTCTGACCCTGGTGACCGCTTGCAGCGGTGGGGCCAAGGCCGTGGATCGCGCCAATCTCACCTACGAAGACATCCACAACACAGGCCTGGCCAACGACTGCCCCTCCCTGCCCGAGTCGGCCCGCGGTTCGATCCCCCTGGATTCCGGCACCGCCTACCAGCTCAGGGAGATCTGCATGCACCCCGCCGAGGTGTTCGTGAAGGGCGAACCCGCCAACAAGCGCCAGGAGGCCCAGTTCGTCGCCGGCAAGATCCTCACCCGCTTCACCACCAGCCTGGATCAGGTCTATGGCGACCTGACCGTCAGCGGTGACTCCCTCAACTTCAAGGAGCAGGGCGGTCTCGATTTCCAGATCGTCACCGTGCTGCTGCCCGGCGGTGAGGAGGTGCCCTTCGTGTTCTCCAGCAAGCAGCTCAAGGCCACGGCCGACGGCGCCGCCATCAGCACCAGCACGGACTTCACCGGCACCTACCGGGTGCCCAGCTACCGCACCTCCAACTTCCTGGATCCCAAGTCGCGCGGGCTCACCACCGGCGTGGACTACACCCAGGGCCTGGTGGGTCTCGGCGCCGACGGTGATGGCCTGGAGCGCGAGAACATCAAGAGCTACGTGGACGGCGCCGGCTCGATGGAGCTGGCGATCACCCGGGTGGATGCCAGCACCGGTGAGTTCGCTGGTGTGTTCACTGCCCTGCAGCCCTCCGACACCGACATGGGCTCCAAGGATCCCCTTGACGTGAAGATCACCGGTGAGGTCTACGGCCGTCTGGAGCAGGCCTGATCCGGCCTGCCCGCGCCCGGGCTCGCTCCAATCCACGCGACTGGGGGCCTGCGGGCCCCTTTTTTTGTGCAGACCGGCGGCCACAACCCCGGGCCTGGGCCCATCTGGGAGAATCTGTGCCCATCAACGCCGTCGTTCCGATGACCTCCTCCACCCTGGCTGGCCTGATCGCGCCCCACGGAGGCACCCTGGTGGATCTGATGGTGCCCGCGGGGGAGCAGGAGGCCGTGCGTGCCGGGGTGGATCGGGTGCTCGAGTGCAGCGATCGCAACGCCTGCGACGTGGAGCTGCTGGTGGTGGGCGGCTTCTCGCCCCTGCGGGGCTTTATGCACCAGGAGGACTACGACGCGGTGGTGGCCGGCCATCGCACCACCAGCGGCCTGCTGTTCGGTCTGCCGATCGTGTTCGACACCGATGAGCAGAGCGTGGCCGTCGGCGAGCGGCTGCTGCTCACCTACAAGGGCCAGGACCTGGCCGTGCTCACGGTGGGGAGCAAGTGGGAGCCCGACAAGGCCCGCGAAGCCCAGGGCTGTTACGGCACCACCTCGATCGAGCACCCTGCCGTGCGCATGATCAGCGGCGAGCGCGGCCGCTTCTACCTCGGTGGCCGCCTGCAGGGGCTGGCGTTGCCCCAGCGGGTGTTCCCCTGCAAGACCCCGGCCGAGGTGCGTGCCACCCTGCCGGAGGGTCAGAGCGTGGTGGCCTTCCAGTGCCGCAACCCCATCCACCGCGCCCACTACGAGCTGTTCACCCGGGCCCTGGAGGCCAGCAATGTGAGCGAGCAGGCGGCGGTGCTCGTGCACCCCACCTGCGGCCCCACCCAGGACGACGACATCGCCGGTGCCGTGCGCTTCCAGACCTATGAGCGCCTCGCCGCTGAGGTGAACAACCCCCGCATCCGCTGGGCCTACCTGCCCTACTCGATGCACATGGCGGGCCCCCGCGAGGCCCTGCAGCACATGATCATCCGCAAGAATTACGGCTGCACCCACTTCATCATCGGCCGGGACATGGCCGGCTGTAAGTCGAGCCTCAGCGGCAGCGATTTCTACGGCCCCTACCAGGCCCAGGACTTCGCCCGCGACAACGCCCCCGAACTGGGCATGGAGACGGTGCCCTCCCTCAACCTCGTGTACACCGAGGAGGAGGGCTATGTGACAGCGGAGCACGCCGAGGCCCGGGGGCTGCACATCCGCAAGCTGAGCGGCACCCAGTTCCGTCAGATGCTGAGGGGCGGCGAGGAGATCCCGGAATGGTTCGCCTTCCGTAGTGTGGTAGAGGTGCTGCGGGCTGCGGCCTGAGGCGCCGGCGCAACAGGCGGCTCACCGCCAGTTAACATTCCGTTACTAAATCTCTCAGCTGAGGCGAGGCCTTGAACAAACGCTGGCGCAACGCGGGGCTGTACGTGCTCCTGGTGGTCGTGGTGATTGCCGTGGGCACCGCCTTCCTCGACCGACCCGACCCGGCCAACGCGCCGCGCACCTTGCGCTACAGCGACTTCGTCGAAGCCGTTCAGGACAACGAAGTGTCCCGGGTGCTGATCGCCCCCGACCGCGGCACCGCCCAGGTGGTGGAGAACGATGGCCGCCGCGCCGTGGTCAACCTGGCCCCCGACAAGGACCTGCTGAAGCTGCTCACGGACCACAACGTGGACATCGCGGTGCAGCCGAGCCGCGAGCCGGCCGCCTGGCAGCAGGCCGCCGGCAGCCTCATCTTCCCGCTGCTGCTGCTGGGGGGGCTGTTCTTCCTGCTGCGGCGCGCCCAGGGGGGTGGAGGCAACCCGGCCATGAGCTTCGGCAAGAGCAAGGCGCGGGTGCAGATGGAGCCCCAGACCCAGGTGACCTTCGGCGATGTGGCCGGCATCGAGGGCGCCAAGCTGGAGCTCACCGAAGTGGTGGACTTTCTCAAGAATCCTGATCGCTTCACCGCCGTCGGCGCCAAGATCCCCAAGGGCGTGTTGCTGGTGGGCCCCCCCGGCACCGGCAAGACGCTCCTGGCCAAGGCCGTGGCCGGCGAGGCCGGGGTGCCCTTCTTCTCGATCTCCGGTTCGGAATTCGTGGAGATGTTTGTGGGCGTGGGTGCCAGCCGGGTGCGAGATCTATTTGAGCAGGCCAAGAAGAGCGCTCCCTGCATCGTCTTCATCGATGAGATCGACGCTGTGGGGCGTCAGCGGGGCGCTGGCCTCGGCGGCGGCAACGACGAGCGGGAGCAGACCCTCAACCAGCTGCTCACCGAGATGGATGGCTTCGAGGGCAACACCGGCATCATCATCGTGGCGGCCACCAACCGTCCCGACGTGCTGGATGCCGCGCTGCTGCGCCCGGGGCGCTTCGACCGCCAGGTGGTGGTGGATCGGCCCGATTACAGCGGCCGACTGCAGATCCTGGAGGTGCACGCCCGCGGCAAGACCCTGGCGAAGGATGTGGACCTCGACAAAGTGGCCCGCCGCACCCCTGGCTTCACCGGTGCGGATCTGGCCAACCTGCTCAATGAGGCCGCCATTCTAGCGGCCCGACGCCAGCTCACCGAGGTGGCGATGGATGAGGTCAACGATGCGATCGAGCGGGTGATGGCCGGTCCGGAGAAGAAAGACCGGGTGATGAGCGAGAAGCGCAAGCGGCTGGTGGCGTATCACGAGTCAGGCCATGCCCTGGTGGGGGCCCTGATGCCCGATTACGACCCCGTGCAGAAGATCTCGATCATTCCTCGCGGTCAGGCCGGTGGCCTCACCTTCTTCACCCCCAGTGAGGAGCGCATGGAATCGGGGCTCTATTCCAGGGCCTATCTGCAGAACCAGATGGCCGTGGCCCTAGGCGGCCGCGTGGCCGAGGAACTCGTCTACGGCGACGATGAAGTCACCACCGGCGCCTCCAACGATCTGCAGCAGGTGGCCCGGGTGGCGCGCCAGATGGTCACCCGCTTCGGCATGAGTGAGCGCATCGGTCCGGTGGCCCTGGGCCGTAGCCAGAGCGGCATGTTCCTCGGCCGCGACATCGCCGCCGAGCGCGACTTCTCCGAAGACACCGCGGCCACCATCGATGAGGAGGTGAGCCAGCTGGTGGAAGACGCCTACCGCCGGGCCACCGAGGTGCTTAGCAACAACCGGGCCGTGCTCGATCAGCTGGCTGAACTGCTGGTGGAGAAGGAAACCGTTGATGCTGAGCAGCTCCAGGAGCTGCTACTGCAGAGCGATGTGCGGGTGGCTGAGTACGTCTGAGCCCCCTTTGGTTGATCAGGCCGGTTGATCGCAATCGCCTCCTTCCCACCGTTTCTCGTTGCGCTGCGCCGCCAGCCCCTGCTGGTGGTGCTTCGTGCTGAGCAGCCCCGCCAGCTCGAGCCGGCCCTGGCAGCCCTGGAGGCAATGGGGTTGGTCCACGTGGAGATCAGCTGGCAGCCCCACCCGGACTGGGCGCTCCAGTGCCGCGCGC
This sequence comes from Cyanobium sp. LEGE 06143, assembly GCF_015207535.1. NCBI lineage: Bacteria > Bacillati > Cyanobacteriota > Cyanophyceae > Synechococcales > Prochlorococcaceae > Cyanobium > Cyanobium sp. LEGE 06143. Next base: position 5,955 of record NZ_JADEWP010000029.1, read on the forward strand.
TCCAGCAGGCCCACCCGCGCTTGCGGCTGGGGGCGGCATCGCTCTGCAGCCTGGAGGCGATTCGGGCCACGGCTGCTGCGGGTCTGGGCTACGGGGTGTCACCCGTGCTGATTCCGGAGCTCTGGCACGAGGCCTGCCGCCTGGACCTGGCCCTGGTGCCGGGTGTGTTCACGCCCACCGAGGTGATGCAGGCCAGGCAGCTGGGCTGCCCGGCCGTGAAGCTGTTCCCGGCTGCCAGCTTGGGCTCCCACTACTGGAGCCGCCTGCGCGGGCCCCTGGGAGCCCTGCCGTTCTGCATCGCGGCCGGCGGCCTGGCCCCCCACGACGTGCGGCCCTGGCTGCAGGCTGGCGTCGATGCCGTGACCCTGGGTGGCAGCCTCGACCGGGGCGGCGCCATGGCCGAGCTGAAGGCCCTGATCAGCGAGCTGCGCTCCCGCTAAGCCCCTTCACCACAGGCTGCACTGCCCCTGCTGGCGCAGCAGATGGTCGGCCAGCACCAGGGCCACCATCGCCTCCACCATCGGTACGGCCCTCGGCAGCACGCAGGGGTCGTGGCGTCCCTTGGCGGCCAGGGTGGTGGCGGCCCCGCTGGCATCGATGGTCTGCTGCTGCTTGCGGATCGTGGCGGTGGGCTTGAAGGCCACCCGGATCACGATCATCTCGCCGTTGCTGATGCCACCCTGGATGCCGCCTGAATTGTTGGTGGCGGTGTGCAGGCTGCCGTCGTCCGTGGGCAGGAAGGCGTCGTTGTGCTCGCTGCCCATCAGCAGGGTGCCGGCGAAGCCGGAGCCGATTTCGAAGCCCTTGGTGGCCGGCAGTGACATCACGGCCTTGGCCAGATCCGCCTCCAGCTTGTCGAACACGGGCATGCCCAGCCCCACAGGCGGCCGCCGCACCACGCACTCGATCACACCACCGCAGGAATCGCCCTCCCGGCCGATCGCCTCGATCCGCTCCACCATCTGCTCGGCGGCCTCGGAGTCGGGGCAGCGCACGATGGTGGCCTCCACGTCGTCGAGGCTCACGCTGGCTGGGTCGATGCCATGGGCCTCGATGCTGTGGATCCGCTTCACCCAGGCCAGCACTTCGGTGCCGCAAGCCCTGGCCAGCAGTTGTTTGGCGATGGCGCCGGCCGCCACGCGAGCGATGGTTTCCCGGGCTGAGGCGCGGCCGCCGCCGCTGCGGGCCTGGATGCCGTACTTGGCCTGGTAGGTGGCGTCGGCGTGGGAGGGGCGGAAGGCCACCGCCATCTCCTTGTAATCACCGGGGCGCTGGTCCTTGTTGCGCACCACCATGGCGATGGGCGTGCCGAGGGTCTGGCCGTCCAGCAGGCCGCTGAGAATCTCGACGCGGTCGTCTTCCTTGCGGGGGGTGGTGATCTTGCTCTGGCCCGGTTTGCGCCGATCGAGATCCCGCTGGATGTCCTCCACGGCGAGCGCCAGCCGCGGCGGGCAGCCATCCACGATCACCCCCACGCCACCGCCGTGGGATTCGCCGAAGCTGCTGATGCGAAAGAGCTGGCCGAAGCTGCTGCCCATGGCTGCCACACAGTGCTGCGAGCGTAGGGGCTGGGCCTTGGCGGCCGCTTGGCCCGGTGGTTGAGAGGTGAAACCATCAAAAAGCCCCCCTGCTGAGAGGGGGGCTGTAGGGATTCCGTCAGGTCTGGATCTGATGAGGGCTGAAGCCTCAGCCGATCGCCGGGGCGGTCAGAGCCACGGGGGTGGCTTCAGCAGCCGCCAGGTCGAGGGGGAAGTTGTGAGCGTTGCGCTCGTGCATCACTTCCATACCCAGGTTGGCGCGGTTCAGCACGTCGGCCCAGGTGTTCACCACACGGCCCTGGCCGTCGAGGATCGACTGGTTGAAGTTGAACCCGTTCAGGTTGAAGGCCATCGTGCTCACGCCGAGGGCGGTGAACCAGATGCCGATCACCGGCCAGGCAGCCAGGAAGAAGTGCAGGCTGCGGCTGTTGTTGAAGCTGGCGTATTGGAAGATCAGGCGACCGAAGTAACCGTGGGCAGCCACGATGTTGTAGGTCTCTTCCTCTTGGCCGAACTTGTAGCCGTAGTTCTGGCTCTCGCTCTCGGTGGTTTCACGCACCAGCGAGCTGGTGACGAGGGAGCCGTGCATGGCGGAGAACAGCGAGCCACCGAACACACCGGCCACACCCAGCATGTGGAAGGGGTGCATCAGGATGTTGTGCTCAGCCTGGAACACCAGCATGAAGTTGAAGGTGCCGCTGATGCCGAGGGGCATGCCGTCGGAGAAGGAGCCCTGACCGAAGGGGTACACCAGGAACACAGCCGAAGCAGCAGCCACGGGGGCGCTGTAGGCAACGCAGATCCAGGGGCGCATGCCCAGGCGGTAGGAGAGTTCCCACTCGCGACCCATGTAGCAGAAGATGCCGATCAGGAAGTGGAAGACAACCAGCTGGTAAGGACCGCCGTTGTAGAGCCACTCATCGAGGCTGGCAGCTTCCCAGATGGGATAGAAGTGCAGGCCGATGGCGTTGCTGGAGGGCACAACAGCACCGGAGATGATGTTGTTGCCGTAGATCAGCGAACCGGCGACCGGCTCACGGATGCCGTCGATGTCGACAGGGGGAGCGGCGATGAAGGCCACGATGTAGCAGATGGTCGCAGCCAGCAGGGTGGGGATCATCAGCACGCCGAACCAGCCCACGTAGAGGCGGTTGTTGGTGGAGGTGACCCACTCGCAGAACTGCGCCCAGCTGGAGGCGCCGGAGCGCTGCTGGAGAGTGGTGGTCATGAGAACAGGTGATGGGTGCTCGAAAGAGCAGGTAAGTAGGACGGCAGAAGCACTTCAGGTCAGAGCCCAGAAGCAGAGTCGGCCGCGGGACGGAACCCCGTCGCTGACTAACGTAACAGAACGTTGCGGGGTTTGTGAAGAGGGGTTGAGTGTGGTGAACCGACCTTGCGCCTGGCGCTGGCCCCCTGGGCGCCTCCGTTCGGGTGGCGGGCGATGAGGGGTCGCTCAAAGCTGGTCACCTGGAGCCCGAGCGTCACCCTGGTGCCCACCTCCAGCTGCTTCAACCACTGCGGCTACTGCGGTTTCCGCCAGGCGCCCCACCCGCAGAATCCCCTGGCGGACGCCCTCACAGAGCCCGAAGCGCAGGCCAGCCTCGAGCGCCGCCCCGGGGCCCAGGAGGTGCTGCTGCTCAGCGGTGAGGTGGCCCCGCAGGCGCCCCAGCGCCGGCCATGGTTGGCTCTGCTGCTGCGCCTCAGCCGACTGGCCCTGGCCAACGGCCGCCTGCCCCACACCAATGCCGGCCCCCTCTCGCTCCACGAAATGGCGGCTCTGGGGCGCCTCAATCCCTCCATGGGCCTGATGCTCGAAGGTCTGGGCCCGGTCTGGCAGCGCTGGCATCGCCAGGCCCCCAGCAAGCGGTTGGAGCTGCGCCTGCTGCAGCTGGAGCAGGCCGGCCGCCTCGGCATCCCCTTCACCACGGGCCTCCTGCTCGGGTTGGGCGAGAGCCCCAGGGAACGGCGCCAGGCCCTGGAGTTGATCGCCCTGCTGCAGGCCACCTGGGGCCATGTGCAGGAGGTGATTCTGCAGCCCTACCGACCTCCCGGTCTGTCGCCGGCTGAGCTCGACCCGGCCCGCTGCGACGAACTGCTTGATCTGATCGGCGAGGCCCGCCACATCCTGCCGCCGGAGGTGCACCTGCAGCTGCCCCCCAACCTCTGGCCCCGACAGCGGCTGATGGAGGCCCTCGAGGCCGGCATCGATGACCTCGGCGGCATCGACGGCGATCGGGATGTGATCAATCCCGCCTATGCCCAGCCGTCGCCTCAGGCCTTGGCACGGCAGCTGGCGGCGGCCGGCTGGGAGCTGCGCCCGCGGCTGTGCGTGCACCGGCCCTGGCTGGATCGGTTGCCGTCGCCCCTGCGGCAGCGGGCGCAGGCCATGGCCCAGCAGCTCGATCGCCCTGGTTAGTGTCGCGCCATCGCAGAGGAGAGTGACGGCCGTTGAGCACCACCAGTTCCCACAGGGTGCTGCTCGTGAGGCTGCCCTGCAATCCGATTTTTCCGATCGGCCCCGTCTATCTCGCCGACCATCTGCACAAGCAGTTCCCCGATCTGCCGCAGCGCTTTCTCGACCTTGCCGCACTCCCGGTGCTGGATGTGGAGCGCATCCTGACCGCCGTGGTGGACAGTTTCCGCCCCACCGTGCTGGTGTTCTCCTGGCGTGACATCCAGATCTATGCCCCGGTGGATGGCCGCAGTGGCAACCCCCTGCAGCACTCCTTCGAGGTGTTCTACGCGCGCAATCCGCTCAAACGGCTGCGCGGAGCCCTGGGCGGCCTGGGCCTGATGCGGGCCTTCTACGCCGAGCTCTGGCGCAACCTGCGGCTGGTGCGGCAAGGGGTGAAGCGCGCCCGGCGCTATCAGCCCGAAGCCCGGGCCGTGATCGGTGGCGGTGCTGTGAGTGTGTTTTATGAGCAGCTCGGGCGTCAGCTGCCCGCTGGCACGGTGGTGTCGGTGGGTGAGGGCGAACCCCTGCTGGAGAAGTTGATCAGGGGCGACTCCCTGGCCGGGGAGCGCTGTTTTGTGGCCGGCGAGGAGCCCCGCCCGGGCCTGATCCATGAGCAGCCGGGCAGCCTGGAGAAAACGGCCTGCAACTACGACTACATCGCCTCGATCTGGCCCCAGCTCGACTGGTATCTCGAGGGGGGTGATTTCTATGTGGGCGTGCAGACCAAGCGGGGCTGCCCCCACAACTGCTGCTACTGCGTGTACACGGTGGTGGAGGGCAAGGCGGTGCGGGTGAATCCCGTTGAGGAGGTGATTGCTGAGATGCGGCAGCTCTACCGCCGCGGCGTGCGCGGCTTCTGGTTCACCGATGCCCAGTTCATCCCCGCGCGGCGCTACATCGAAGACGCCAAGGCGTTGCTGCGGGCGATCCTGGCCGAAGGCTGGGACGACATCCGCTGGGCCGCCTACATCCGCGCCGACAATCTCGACGCGGAACTGGCCGAGCTGATGGTGGCCACCGGCATGGAGTATTTCGAGATCGGCATCACCTCGGGATCCCAGGAACTGGTGCGCAAGATGCGCATGGGCTACAACCTGCGCACTGTGCTCGAGAGCTGCCGGCTGCTGGCTCGGGCAGGCTTCCGACACCATGTGTCGGTGAACTACTCGTTCAACGTGATCGATGAGCGCCCCGAAACCATTCGCCAGACCGTGGCCTATCACCGCGAGCTGGAGCGCATCTTCGGCGCCGACAAGGTGGAGCCGGCGATCTTCTTCATCGGCCTGCAGCCCCACACCCACCTGGAGCAGTACGGCTTCGAGCAGGGCCTGATCAAGCCGGGCTACAACCCGATGAGCATGATGCCGTGGACCGCCCGCAAGATGCTCTGGAATCCCGAGCCGATGGGCAGCACCTTCGGCCGCATCTGCCTGGAGGCGTTCGACCGCAATCCCGGCGACTTCGGCCGCACGGTGATGGACCTGCTGGAGCGGGATTACGGCCTGGCGCCCCTGGATGAGGCCCTCAGGGCTCCGGTGGAGGGCCGCCGCGCCCTGGCCAACGCGGTGCGCTGAAAGCCTGCTCGGCCAGAAACGAGGTCTTGAGCCGACTCCCTCCCTAGCTTGGAGCACCGCGATCCCGCTGCCCGGTGCGTTACGCGTGGGTTGAGCAGCATGCCGAGGAGGATTGCGGCGCGACCCGCCTGCCCACAGCGAATCACGTTCAGGTCATTCAGCGAGATAACCGCACCGGCATTCACTCAGAGCACTTCCCCCATCTGTTTGAACGCTTCTATCCCGTGGAAAAAGCCCGTTCCCGCGCCTTGGGTGGTACGGGCCATGGCCTGGCGATCGCTCAGGAAATCGTCCATCGCCACCGCGGCGAGTGAGCAAGGGGTGGGAACGCCCTTCACGATCAGCTTTCCGCGCCATGCCGGTGGAGATGCCTGCTCGGCGCTGGTCCTGCTTGGATGGCTTCGCACCATTGACTTCGCTGCAACGTGTTAACTGCCTCGCCTTGGCTGCGTCCCCCCGCTCACTGCCGCTGGGGACGGAACTGCCGCTGCTGAAACAGCAGCACAGCCAGCAGCCCCAGCCAGCCGATCGCGCCTCCCAGCGGGTTCGTGCCTGAGTCCAGAGCGCTCGGCCCGGCCCACCAGCCCGGCGCCGGGGCAGATACCGCCAGCAGCCCGTTCTGCAGCAGGAACCAGCCGCCCACCAGGCCGCCGTGCAGCGCCGCCGGCCCCCACAGCGCGCCCTTGCCCAGCTCCCGCTCCCGGGCCAGCACCACCCCCAGCAGGGTGAGGGCGCCCAGCAGGCTGAGGGCCAGCAGGCCGGGTTCCCGGTACCAGGGGTGCACCAGGCCGAACACCAGGGCCTGCGCCAGCAGCGCCCGATGACCATTCAGCCGCAGCCGCAGCTCCCCCCAGAGCCAGCCGCGAAACAGCAGCTCCTCGGCCAGACCCACCCCGCAGGCCAGCAGCAGGGCATTGGCGAGCAGGCCAGCATCCGTTGCCCCCTGCCAGCGGGCCTGCTGGCTGAACAGCAGCGCCAGGCTCACCAGGAGCAGCAGGGCGATGGCCTTGGTCAGCCCCATGGCGATGCCGGCCAGCGCCTGGCCGGGGCTGACGGCCAGACCCAGGGTCCTCCAGGGCTGCGTCGCTCCCCAGGCCGTGCGCAGCCGCCAGGGCAGGGTGGCCAGCAGCAGGGCAAACGAGAGCGACACCCCGGCCAGGTCGACCTGGTCGGGGCGCCAGGCCGGGGCCACCCAGGCGAGGGGCCTGGAGAGCAGGAAGCCGGTGATGTAGAGCCCCGGCACGTAGAGCACCGTGCCCCACCAGCGTGGCATGGGTGCAGGCCCGGCTGGGCCTGGCGCCGCCATCAGGTTTCCGGTTCGAGGCTGCTGGTGAGCCCCTTGCCCTTGAGGGTTTCGCAGTAGAACTCCGCCGGCTCCAGATCGCACACGATCACCAGGCCCACGCCGGTGTTGTGGGCCTCCAGCATCACCGCGATCGCATCCTGCTCACTGAGCGAGGGCACCACCTGGCGCAGGGTGGTGACCACGTAGTCCATCGCGTTGACGGGGTCGTTGTGGAGCAGCACCTTGTAGCGAGGTGACGGTTTGCGCACCCGCTGCGGTGCCTTCTCCATCACCGCGGCACCGCCGCTCTCGCGGCCCGGGGCCGCCGTGGCTGTGGTTTGCATGGCTGCCTCCTGGGTCACGACTGCTCTATTTAAGGACGGGATCACAGGCTGTGGATCCGCTGCATGGCCTCATCCACATTGGCGCGGCTGTTGAAGGCGGAGAGGCGGAAATAGCCCTCTCCGGCGGCGCCGAAACCGCTGCCGGGGGTGCCCACCACGTGGGCCTGGCTCAGCAGCTTGTCGAAGAAGCCCCACGAGTCGAGTCCGGCGGGCGTTTTGAGCCATACATAGGGCGCCTGCTCGCCGCCGAACACCTGCAGCCCGGCTGCCGTCAGCTCGCGCCGGATGATCGCGGCGTTTTCCATGTAGAAGGTCACCAGTGCCTTCACCTGGGCCTGCCCCTCGGCGGAATACACCGCCTCGGCCCCGCGCTGCACGATGTAGCTGACGCCGTTGAACTTGGTGCTCTGGCGCCGGTTCCACAGGCCCCACAGCTCCACCGCTTCGCCATTGGCCGCCTGGCCCATCAGCCCACGGGGCACCACCGTGAAGGCACAGCGGGTGCCGGTGAAGCCGGCGTTCTTGGAGAAGGAGCGGAACTCGATCGCGCACTCCCGGGCCCCCTCGATCTCGTAGATCGAATGGGGCAGCTCCGGATCCTGGATGAAGGCCTCGTAGGCGGCGTCGAACAGGATCAGGGCGCCGTGGGCGCGGGCATAGTCCACCCAGGCCTGCAACTGCTGGCGGCTGGCCACCGCGCCGGTGGGGTTGTTGGGGAAGCAGAGATAGATCAGATCCACCGGTTCTGCGGGGATCTGGGCCGTGAAGCTGTTCTCGGCGCTGATCGGCAGGTAGGTGAGGCCGCCGTAGCGTCCACCGGCACCGGCTTCACCGGTGCGGCCCGCCATCACGTTGCTGTCCACATACACCGGGTACACCGGATCGGTCACGGCGATGCGGTTGTCCGGTCCGAGGATGTCGAGGATGTTGCTGCTGTCGCACTTGGAGCCGTCGGAGACGAAGATCTCCTCGGCACTCACCTGGCAGCCGCGGGCCTGGAAGTCGTGGCGGGCGATCGCCTCGCGCAGCCAGCCATAGCCCTGTTCCGGGCCATAGCCATGGAAGCCCTCGGCGGTGCCCATGGCATCGATCGCCAGCTTCATGGCGTTGCGGCAGGCCTGCGGCAGCGGTTCGGTCACATCACCGATGCCGAGGCGGATCAGGGCGGCATCGGGATGGGCTTCGCCGAAGGCCTTCACCCTCCGGGCGATCTCTGGAAACAGGTACCCCGCCTTGAGCTTGAGGTAGTTGCCGTTGACCTGCACCACAGGGTTGCTGCCGAACTCCAGGCGGCATCCTGCTACGCCAGGTGGCTGTCGCGTGGTCCTGGGCTGCATACCATCGGGCCAGGCCTGCCAGCGCCACCATGACTGCCTCCTCGACTGTCGTGGCCGCGGCGACCGAGCCGATCGACTTCGACGCCCTGATCGACCTCTCGATCAGCAAGCCGGCCCGCTACCTGGGCAACGAGCTCGGCGTGGAGCCCCGCGACTGGCAGGCGGCCGCCGTGCGCTGGGCCCTCACCTACCCCGAGGTCTACGAGGTGGGGGCCAGCAACCTGGGCCACATCATTCTCTATTCCCTGCTCAACGCCGTTCCCGGCCAGCTCTGCGACCGCGCCTACCTGCCGGCGCCCGACCTGGCGGAGCGGCTGCGGGAGCGGCAGCAGGCTCTCTTCGCGGTGGAGAGCCGCCGCCCCCTGCCAGCCTTCGACATCCTCGGTTTCAGCCTCAGCTACGAGCTCGGTGGCACCAACATCCTCGAGATGCTGGACCTGGCCCGCTTGCCCCTGCGCGCCGACCAGCGCGGCGATCTGCCCCTGGGCCACCCGGAGGCGCCGCCCCTGATCTTCGCCGGTGGGCCCACGGCCACCAGCAACCCCGAACCCTTCGCCGCCTTCTTCGACTTCATTGCCCTGGGCGATGGCGAGGAGCTGCTGCCGGAGATCGGCCTGGTGGTGGCCGAGGCCAAGGCGGCCGGCCTCAGCCGCCGCGACACCCTGCGGGATCTGGCCCAGGTGCCGGGCGTGTACGTGCCTGCCCTCTACGGCCCGGGCCCCGATGGGGTGGCGATCGTGCCGCTGGAGCCCGGGCTGCCGGCGCGGATCCAGCGGCGCACCGCCACGCCCATGCCCCACTACGCCATGGGGCTGGTGCCCCACATCGAAACCGTTCACGACCGCCTCACGGTGGAGATCCGCCGGGGCTGCACCCGCGGCTGCCGTTTCTGTCAGCCCGGCATGCTCACGCGCCCGGCCCGGGACGTGGAGCCCGAGGCGGTGATCGAGGCGGTGGAGGAGGGGATGCGCCGCACCGGCTACAGCGATTTCTCCCTGCTCTCGCTCAGCTGCTCCGACTACCTGGCCCTGCCGGCGGTGGGGGTGGAACTGCGCAACCGCCTGGCTGAGCAGAACGTGAGCCTCACCCTGCCCAGCCAGCGGGTGGATCGCTTCGACGACGACATCGCCCACATCCTCGGCGGCACCCGCAGGGCGGGGCTCACCTTTGCCCCGGAGGCCGGCAGCCAGCGCCTGCGCGACATCGTCAACAAGGGCCTCACCGACGCCGAGCTGCTGCGCGGCCTGCGCACGGCCATGCAGAACGGCTACCGCAAGGTGAAGCTTTACTTCATGATCGGCCTGCCTGGCGAGAGCGATGCGGATGTGCTCGGCATCGCCGACACCTGCCGCGCTCTGCAGGAGCAGTGCCGCGATCTGGGCCGCCTGGAGCTGAACCTCACGATCAGCACCTTCACGCCCAAGCCCCACACCCCGTTCCAGTGGCACAGCGTCAGCGGCGAGGAGCTGCGGCGTCGCCAGGGGCTGGTGCGCCAGGCCCTGCGCCAGCTGCGCGGCGTCAAGACCAACACCACTGACCTGCGCCTCTCGGCGGTCGAAGACTTCGTGGGCCGCGGCGATCGGCGCCTGGCGCCGGTGATCGAGGCGGCCTGGCGGGCCGGCGCCGGCCTGGACGCCTGGTTTGAGTCGGCGGAGCGCAGCCATGCCGCCTGGACCGCTGCGATCGAGGCGGCGGGCCTGGGGGGCCGTTACCGCGCCCTGGAGATGGGGGCCTGGAGCGCCGCCGAGGCCCTCAGCCCCGATGATCTCGATGCCTTCTGCCGCCAGAGCCTGCCCTGGGATCACATCGACACCGGCGTCGACAAGCGTTGGCTCGCCGAAGACCTGCAGCGGGCCTTGGCCGCCACCGTGGTGCCGGACTGCTCCTTCGAGGGCTGCAGCAGCTGCGGGGTGTGCGGTCCGGAGCTGGGCCACAACGTGGTGATCCCGGCGCCTCCGGTGCCACCCCAGCTGCCGCCGCGGGCCCCCGCCTCCGAGCGGGTGCAGCGGCTGCGCTTCGGCTTCGCCAAGACCGGCAGCCTCGCTCTGATCAGCCACCTCGACACCCTGCGGCTGCTGGAGCGGGCCCTGCGCCGCAGCGGCCTGCCGGTGAGCTTCAGCGGGGGCTTCCACCCGCTGCCACGGCTGCAGCTGGCCCTGGCGCTGCCGCTTGGGGTGGCGGGCCTGGGCGAATGGCTCGACCTCGAGTTCACCGAGCGGCTGGATCCCGCTGAAGCGCGGCTGCGGCTGCAGCAGCAGTTGCCGGGCACGTTGCAGCTGCTCTCGGTGGCCGAGGTGCCCAGCTTCGGCCCCAGCCTCTCCCAGGAGCTGGAGGCCTCCCACTGGCGGCTGGAGCTGCGGCCGCCGGCGGGGGTGGCGCTGCCCGGCCCGGAGCGCTGGCAGCAGGCGATGGCCGCGCTGCTGGACGCCGACACCCTGCCGTGGCACGACACCGACAAGAAAGGCCGGCCCCGCAGCCGTGACTGCCGCCCAGTGCTGCGGGATCTCCGCTGGCTCTCCCCCCAGCCCGCAGCTGCTGCCGGCTCAGGCTCGGCCTGGTTCGCGCTCGAGGCCGCCATCGATTCCAGCGGCCGCAGCCTGCGGCCGGACCAGCTGGCCCACTGGATGGCAGAACAGCTGAGGCTACCCCTGGCCTGCGGCAGCATGGAGCGCACGGCCCTGACGCTGCGCGGCCCTACCGCCTGAACGCGGCGCCAGACCGACGCAAAAGCGGCCAGGCCACCATGCTAATTTGCAGCCAAGGCGACAGGCCGTTTGCCTGTAAGCTTTCGCCGCGATTCCGCAGCACCCAGAGCTTTTTCAGCGCAGACCGCAGTCGGCAGGCACCTCCGTTGGCCTGTCCTGCTCCGGGGTTCAGTCCCTGGATTTCGCCCCCCGCTTTCATGTTTTCAACCCATTGAAAGCAGCCGTGCCCAAGGGGCATGGAGATCTTCCAGCAGCATTGCGCAGCTTCGCGCCATTCCCGCTCCATGGCGGCCAAGGCAGGGCCTGGCCCTGACCTCCCGCATTTCGTTCAGCCCTCTGGTCCGCAGGTCTGTCATCGGCCTGCAGGCCTGCCTCATCCCCTGGCAGGACCCCGATCGGGTCCACCCCATTCCCCATGCCCCAGCAGATCGTCATTGCCGAGCAACTGCGCATCGCCGCGGTGCTCAACGACGAACGTGTTGATGAATTGATCGTGGCCCAGGGCCGCTATCAGATCGGAGATGTCTACCTCGGCACCATTGAAAACGTGCTTCCCGGCATCGATGCCGCCTTCGTCAATATCGGCGAGAGCGAGAAGAACGGCTTCATTCATGTCACCGACCTCGGCCCTCTGAAGCTCCGCAAAGGCGCCCACGGCATCACCGAGATGCTGGAGCCCCGCCAGAAGGTGCTGGTG
>NZ_JADEWP010000035.1:0-16779 GCF_015207535.1 Cyanobium sp. LEGE 06143
GGGCTCGTGGGCTGGTGGAGGCCGAGCTGGTCCCCAGCCTGGAAGAGCTTCTGGTGGCTGCCGGTGGAACCTGCCTGACCCTGAACGCGCTGAGCTGGTCTGCCGCAACAGCCACCGCCGAGCGACGGTCCCATCTGGAGGAGGAGCTCCTGGCCTACCGCGCCCAGCTGGATCTCTGGCTGAACCTGCTGGAGCCGTTGCTGCAAGAGCCTGATGGGCCCTTGGTACCGCCAACAGCCGAGGTGATCCCCACCGCCCTGGCCCTGCTGCAGAGCGAGCGTCGCCTGCTGCGCCAGATCGCCCCGCGCAGCTGGCCCACGCCCCCCTGGCGCCCGCCGCTTGACGCCGCCGGCTGGATCCGGGCCGACGTTCCCCTCAGCCCGGAACAGGCCGATCAACTTGCGGCCCTGGTGCACCTGCTCCCCCAGCACGAGCAGGCGGCTTTCACGGCCGCGCTCGCCTCAGACCTGGAGGCACTGCTCAGGCAGGCTGGCCCTGAAGCGACTGCACCAGAGCAGGCCTGCGGGCTCGACTGGGTCTGGGACCTGGCCGAAACGCTGGTCGGCGCCCTCAACAGCCGCGACCCCGAGCTGAGCGCCATCGCCTGTAAACTGCGGGGGCGGATGCTGGAGCGGGCTCTGCAGCTCCCGGACCCGGTTCAGCGAGCTGCCAGGTTGATCCGCTGCATCGACAGTGAGACCTGCAGCAGCGAAGCCACCACCGCCGTGGCGACGCTGGCCGCAGCCATCGACAGCGTGGTCCAGGAGATTGATCTGGCCTCAAGCCGCGGCGATGGCAAGCGGCGACGCCTGCTGCAACGTCAACTGGCCGAAGCAGTAAGGGGCGCCGGCAGCAACCTGCAGCTGCTGCGCGAGCTGGTGCTGCAACTCAGTCTGGAGAGTTGCAGTCAACTGCCCCAGCGGCAGCCACCCTCAGCCTGTCTGCTGTTGCTCAAGGGCCTGCTGCTGCTGGACGGCGCCGCTGTGACCCTGCTGCCGCTCCAGCGGCAGAAGGCCCTGGTGCAGCTATTCGAGCGACTGCTGCCGCGCGTGTGGTGGCAGGCCGATCTGCTGGCAGCCCTGCTGCGAGACCTGCGCCGGTTTCGACTCGATGTGAGCTGGCTCTCCAGCCATGGCGGTGCCGTGCTGGCCGGCACCATGCGCCTGCATCGCTACCTCGTGCCACCGACCGAGACGGCCGGTCAGCCAGGCGCGGATTCGGAAGCGCAGGGCCAGGAACTGCTGCGGCTGCAGCTTCTGGCCTTGCTGCGCCTCACCAGCGGAGTCAGGGACCGCACGAATCTGCTGCTGCGGGTGCAGGAGATGACCCCCGGCGACACGAGCCGCTGCTGGCTGGCTGGGGCTGAGGAGCCGCTTCTGGCGGCGGCCTGCTCGGGCTTCGGCACTTACACCACCTCGTTGCTGCGCCTCTATGGCGAGGCCTGCGGGGTGCCCGATCTGATGCCGCTGCTCCCCCCAGGCGAGGGGGTGGCTCAGGCCTTTGATCGGATCCTGGAGCACTGGCGGCGCCACGGCCCCCAACCCGGATCCGCCGCGCCCGGAGCCGTGCGGATTGCCGTGGTGATCACCACCTTCCGCCCGGATCTGGGTCGGCTGAGGCAAGCCTTGGAGGCCCTGCGCCTCCAGACCCTTCCCCCAGCCGAGGTGCTGGTGGTGGATGACGGCTCGCCGGCAGCGGAGGGTGAAGCCCTGGAGCAGCTCCTGGATCTCTTCCGCTACGGCCACGGGCTGCCGGTGCTCCTGCTGCGGCGGGAACGTAACCAGGGCCAGTACAGCTGCCGCAACCTGGCCCTTGCCGCCTGCCGCTCGGAGGTGCTCGCCATTCAGGACGACGACGACCTCTCTCACCCCCTGCGCCTGGAACACCAGGCGAGGGCCCTGGCACAGGGGGCCCTGGCTTGCTACTGCCAGCATGTGCGCTTCGAGGAGCTCAGTGGCCAGCCCCAACCCGATGGCGACGGTTTCCGTGCCATCGGCGATGGCATCACCTCCCTGATCGTGCGGCGGGACACGGCGGTGGCGCTGGGGGGGTTCTACCCCGTGCGCTCCCGCGGCGATGTGGAGTTCCGCAGCAGGTTGCAACGCCAGTTCGGCGAGGGGGCCATCGCCCGGCTGGGCCAACCGCTCTATCTGATGCGCGGTGGGGCCGGCACAATCTCCTCTGGCTTTGAATACGGCTGCAGCCTGCGGATGTCCACCTGGCGTCGGCTGATCAGACGGGAGCACCTGGTGTGACACCGTCAGCAGCAGCGATGCGGAAAGCCGCAGCCAGGGGCGATGCCGCAGGGAGCCGCAGCACAGCACCAGTGCTGATCGGACTCACCTCGATCCGGGGCCGGGAAAGGGCGTTGAAACGCACCTTGGACAGCTTGCTGCGGCAGTCCCTGCCCCCTGACGCCAGGCCCGTCTCCCTGCATCTGTTCCTCTCGCATGACCCCTACCTGCTGGATCTGGGCTTCACAGCGCTTCCACGCTTCCTCCAAAACCGCCAATGCCAGTCGCGCCAGCGCGGGATCCAGCTGCACTGCCACTTTGTGGAGAACACCGGCTCCTATCGCAAACTGCTGCCCTTGATCGGCCTGCTCGACGATCGAACAACAGCCCTGGATCCCTACCTGATCACGGCCGACGATGACACCCTGTATCCCCGGAACTGGCTGCGCCGGCTGCTGAATGCCCAGGACAGGCTGAACTGCGTGGTGGGCTTCCGGGGCCGCCGCATGGTGGTGGAAGAGGGGAGGATTGCCCCGTACCACCGCTGGATCAAACACGATCCCACGCTCACCGAGCCCCACCCGCTCACCGTGCCCACGGGCAAGGACGGCATCTGCTATCGACTGAGCCAGCTGCATCGCGACGTGCTGAACTGGCGCCAGGCCCTGCAGTTGGCGGGCCATGCCGACGACCTCTGGTTCAAGCACCACTCCCTGTTGCTGGGGGTGCCGAGCGCCTTGCTGAATGCCTCCCTCAGCCTCGAATTTCCTGAACTCACCGCTGCCGGTCGGCGCATCCGCCCTCACCGCAAAAGCCAAGCGCCCCACAGCCTGTTTCTGACGATCAACAAGCGTGGCGGCAATGACGCCGTACTCGAGCGACTGATGGATGCGAGCATCTACCCCCTCAGCGGCAAGCAGGGCCAGCCGAGCGGGTCGTCCCTCAAACCAGCCAGTGCAGGTTCGAGGCGCCCAGCTGTTGGCTGACGGCACGGCGCATAGAGGCTTCGGCTGAGCCCGACCAGGGAGCAAAGCCTGGCTGCGCTGACGCGGTGAGGTCGACAGCGCTGAAGGGCAACTCCATCAGGATGAAGCGGCACTCGGCGCCAGCGGGCATCCCTGCAACCTGGAGCAGGTGGCGAAGACTGAACGGCGCCCAGAGCGTCAGCGGCTGCTGCTCCGCCAGGCTGTTCAGGCCTGGCATCCAGTCCGCTGGCCACCGGGGCTGGCCGCCACAGGCAGGGCAGAGCTGCTCCGCACTGTGGATCACAAGGTGCCAAGAGGCGGCTTGCTGACCCGAATCAAGCAGAGCCTGCGGGTGGAAAGCAGCCACAGCGGGGCGGGTCGTGCCCTTCCAGTCGCCTGAGTCAGCCCAGTCAGTCAGCCCTCCGCTGCAGGCCTGAAACTGGCGCAGGCGCCAGGCCCACGTGAGCCGGCGGGTGGTTCTGATCCACAGCCAGTGATCGGTGACCGACTTGGAACGGCCGCGGAGCTGCTCATGCCGCAGCCAGGGCTTGGGCCCGGCAAAGTGCACCAGCGCCAGGCCTTCAATGCAGCCTTCGAGAAACTGAACAACATATTTGATGTTGCAGTTGAAATTGATCGGCAGCAGCTCAACCGGCTGATCCATCAGCAGCTGATTCCACACTTTCTGGTCGGCAAACAAATCCAGATAAGGGCAGACGGAATCAGCACTCGATCGAATCAGGGCCTGCATGCGGGTGAACATGGTGTCGGTCAGAGCACATCCCGGAATCGAGATCAGCCCCGAATTGATCACAGGCCGGCCGGTATGACCACTGACAACGCCATATGGGTTAGCACCACAATCAATCACTACCCGGAAGGCCGAGCCTGGAGCCCAGAGGCGATCCAGCGATCCGAACACCAGAACATCGGAATCGAGCACAATGACGCGCTCATAACCGCGAAGGCTCAGGGCATAGGTATTGAGATAGCCCAGGACACCAATCCGCTCGCGGTTTGCGGAGTCTCGCGGCAGGACGGTAACCCAGCTCGGATCCGGCGCCTCAAAGCTGATACGGGGATAAAGCTCAAGCAGTTCAGCCTGATCCAGCTGATTCAGTGAGCCATCGTGAAACACCACAAATGAACTGGACAGATCGGGATAGACCGACAGCAAGGACAACAGCAAACCGCGCAGGCCTGGCAGGAAGCGGTCATTGGCTACAGTGGCAAAGGCCACGTGGGAACCGGGGTCTACAGCAAGGGTCCGAACCGAGTCTCTCTGCGGCCAATACCGCTGCGGGCCATCATCGCGGTAGGTGAGCAGATCGAGGCGTGCGTAGGGAGGGAGAAGGGCTTTCGCCTTTTCCTCTGACAGTTGATTGGAGACACGCTTAAGACGTTGCGCCAGGCGGTCCCTCTGGCGACGTGCCAGATCCCTCTGATCGCGCAGACGATCAAAATCCTGCTGGCTGCGGCGGCGACCAAACAAGCGCTGTTACTGACGCCGGGAGATACCAAGCACAAAGCTGGCCACACCCCAACCCACGAGCAGCAGACCCACGAGGGAGAGCAACCCCTTCCACCGCCAATCAAGGGACTGCCCCGATGGGGTTTCCGGATTACTGAGCAGGACCAGGAACTTCAGCTGGCGCTGACTTTCAAGACGACTGTTGTCAGCAGCAAGCTGGGCTGCCTTGACAGAAGCCTCTGCAAACTCAACCTCGGTGGTGAGATTTCTAGACTCGACCAACTTCTGGTTGAAGTTCTTCGCATCAGAGCCAACGAGCTTGGAGCGCTCTACATCTATTTGTTGCCTCAGCTCAGCAATCTGGTCAGCAACAAAGGATACTTCAGGGCCATTTGGATCAAGAAACTGTCGCTTCAGGCGACCTTCTTCCACCTGAAGATCAATCAACCTGGCTTCCATGGCAGCAATGAAGCGGCTGGTGGCTTCAGCAGCAGCCTCGGGATTGATCTCGCCTTGACGGTCATTGAAAGCAGCCAAAGCCTGCTGCGCCTTGGCAAGCCGCTCACGGGCATTTTCAAGTTCCTGTTCAGCAAAAGTCTGCTGATTCCGGCTGATGTTCTGGTTGGAGGTGTTGAGAAAGTTTTCCGCCTCATCCAGAAGTAAGCGGTTAAGCTTGAAGGCCGTCGTTGGGTTCAAGCCAGTGGTCGTCATCTGAATGACGCCCGTCAGATCCTGCGGCACCACACTCACTTGACGACGGAAGAATGCCAGCTGCTGGTCAAAGGCTGCGTTCTTGGGAAGGCCTGCAAAAGGATCAGTGCCATTTCTGGCGTAAGTCTGCTCAGGCTCCAAGCTCAGGAAGACTCTCTCCATCACTTCTGGCGATGTGAGATAGACAGAGAGGAATCGGCCATCCTCGAGGGAACCCAGCATCGTGGGACCGGCAAGAACGGTACCCAGCAGGGAGGGAGTGACGTTATTAGGGGCTTGTGGCAATCGGACAATGAAATCCGACGTGACCTGATAGCGATTGCGACCTATCACTCCAAAGTAGAGAACCCCGCCCGCCAGAACCAAGGCGGCAATCCGCTTTGGCCCAGGGATCAACCAGCGACGCTGCTCGGGAGTCAGCCCTTTCCAACGTCGCCCTTCATCCTGAGCAGAATCGACGGGAGACCCGGACGGTTCATGGCGTGGGGGGCGGCCCACATTGGGAAGCTCGTCTTCGGCAAAACCGATGGCACGCATGATGCCTGACAGGGAGTGGCCCACACGACTGGCCAGACCTCCCGCCACCATGCCGATCTCCATGGCACGCATCTCGCTACGATCGCGCCAGCTGAGCCGACGCTCTCGCCTGGCGCGCACAGGCCTGGGGAGAGGTGCAGAATTGGGAGAGCGATCGTAAATCATTCCAATTACTGTATCACAAAAGAATCAGAAGCAAAGCGTGGCATATTCATCCCTCTGGCGGCTAAACCGGAGGGCAAGGACATAGGCCACAGGCAAGAGGGAAGAGAGAGGCTCAAAGTAAAATTAGGTGCAGAATATTTAGAAGAACTGAACACAGAATCTACTCCTCGTCTGCCAGCAAAAGAGTTTCATTGTTGTCATAGATAAAGAATCCAAGCCCCAGTAAAAACAATGTAGAGCCTATCAGGTAAACAGCTGAAACGCCAGGTATGGGATAGTCACTATTGAACGAATGTCGCAGTAGTTCAATGCCATGAGCCAACGGATTCCAGAGGATCCAGCCTCGGAAGATGTTGGGGATGGTGCTGATCGAAAAGAAGATGCAAGAAGTGAATAGGAGTAGACGCCTCACCGCCGTCCTGGCAATACTGGCAACAAATGGCAAACGATGTCCGATGATCAGTGTGACCAAGCCAACGCCAAAGGCAAGCAACGAGAGCATGATAAAGTAAAATACGGCAAGTCCTGGCTCCTCAACGATTGGCTTCCATTCGTACACAAATGAGGAAAATATAAATGCAAGCAACAAAAGCGAGAAGACCTGGGTATCAAGAACGGCAGAGCCAAGTAGGTAGTCGATAGGGCGAATTCGGCTATAATAAGTGAGTTTTGCGCTCTTTTTGACTCCTCCAAGCGCTTTCAGTGCCACTTCTGAAAACATAAAAAATCCGACAAACCCAATGGCCATCCATAGCACGGGGTTGATATAGTCTGGTTGGAGACTCGCTTGACTACCAAAAAGGCGGAATGACATAAAGATAGCGATAAAGAGAAGCGGCTCTACAAACACTCCCAGTACACCCATCGGTCCTTTTGCCGCTCTCATTTGCAGTTCGCGCTTGGCAATCGCGTTGACAATACGAACTTGAAGAAGCAGTTTCTGAATAATCATCAGTTACCCAACCTCCCGAGCAGGTTGCCGCACTGTCTGACTCGGCCGCGGAGCTTGTGGCCCATCAAAGATCGGTGCCTCAAGCAGATCATCCATGGTCCCCTGAAGATCCTCTTCAACATCTGAATGCTGCCTTAAATGCCGAGACAGTGATCTTTCCTTACGCGCTGCCTGGGCTTCTTTTGCCAAGACAGCACAATCATCAAGTGATCCCCTGTAAATGATGGCTCCATCCTTCAGTACAATGCCTTCATTGCAGTAGTCCAATGCAAAGTTTTGAGAATTTGATGCCTCTGCAACCAATGTTCTCCCCTCCAAGCGGCGATCAACCAGTCGCCTGACTTGATTCATGAAGGGGACATCAGCCCGACAATTCCAACCATCCCATCGCATCACGGGATAGACGTTAAACTGAAAAGCCAAAGACAACGCCAGCTTCAACCTATCTTTCATGCCCGAAGTATACTTTTCAAGGGGCTCATCAAAAGAACTACCCAAGTCACAAAGCTTTCTTATGAAGTCAACCTCTCGCTCATCGTCTTCATAGACCCCATAAACAGAAACGAGAAATTCTGCATTAGCCCGGCCCGTGAGTACAGGCATCAGAGGCATTCTGGAGCCAATCAACCAGGACGACGAACCACCAACGAAAAGGTCGCCGCTGTTGACCATTTCATGCCCCGCCAGGCAGTTCAGAAAGGCACGACTGGTCTCCACTGAGGCCGCGAAAAGGGCGATTTTGCTTCCTGCCTCGATCGTGAGGGAGAGATCATCCAGCACTGTCAGCGTGCGGCTACCGCCCAGAGAAACCCGCTTGCTGACCTGGTCAAAGACGACAGTGCCCTGTTCGAGATCAGAAGGGCTCCTGGTTGGCAGGAGCCGCAATGCCTTGAACTGCGAGCTCGCCACGGTCCATCCAGGCAAGGGCGCTCAATGGTAGCCGCCTCTGGCAGCGGGATTCAAGCCTTGACAGGCAGGCCAGCAGGGCCTGCCTGCCCACCAGCGCGAACAGCGGCCTGGGCAGCCAGCCGGTGAGCGGCCCCGGTTGCAACTCGAGGGCCGCCTTGGCTGAGGCCACCAGCATGGCGTTCTCAGCCCGCAGGCAAGCTTCCAGTTCGAGGCGTACTCCCTGCCCTGGGCCCGAATCGGGAAGGCCTTGGAGCTGACAGTCCATGAGTTGGATCTGCACGCTGTCACCGCTCCAACTGGCGTTAAACCAGAACTGGGGCTGCAGCTGCCATGGACCCGCCACAATGGCTCTGGAGGAGTAGTGGAAACGCCCCGCAGACAGCCGCTTCAGTCGCTGACGGCTGAGCAGGGCCGCCAACACCCGTCCAGGGTGGCGCAGGTAGGCACGCAGGAGGGCGTCGCTTGCCTGAGGGCGTTGCTGGGCCAGCGGCGCCGCACCGAACAGGTCGACCAGACAGTGACGCGACTCACTCAGCCGGAGCAGTTCACGGCTCATGGCAGCGTAGGGAGCAGGTCTTCAAGCTCACAGACCGGGAAGCGATTGATGGCCTTCAGGGCGGAGCGGGAATTGTCACGGAGCTGCTGGCTGACGGCGACCCCATAGGGAATCTGGGCCAACAGGTCCACCGTGCGGCGCAGAACCCTCACCACATCGCCCTCATCGAGTGACGTGTTGGCCATCAAGTCGGCCCAGGGGGTTCCAGACGCCCAGGCATGGACAAGTCCGGTGAGCTCAGGTTCCCACCAGATCGGGACCACGACCCCGGCCTGCTCCTGCAGTCGACCGAGCTCACGGCGCAGCCCACGCAGGCTGTGGAGGGCCTCCTCCACCGCAGGCGGTGGGCCCCAGGAGCACCACAGATCAGGCCGGTTGACCTCGGTGGAAATGGCCTCAAGCGTGGCGGCCAGCTCGGCTGGATCGAGCTCGTCACAATGGCCGCTGATCAGGGCCAGGCCCAGCCAGAGCTCATTGTCGCCCCGCAATGCAGCCACGGTGAGCCCCACATCCGTAGGTTGCAGCCCCTCTGAACCGGCCAGCGCACCGAAAAAGCGAAGAATCTCAATCAGTGCCAGGAACGTGTCCCAATGGCGGTTGGAGCGGAAGTGCAACAGCCTCTGACGCTCCGCGATCTCCTCGTTAAGCTCCTCCATGCGACGGCGATGGCGCTTGAGTTGCTTGCGATCCCCCCAACGGTGGGCGGCGTGGGTCGTCAGGGAACGCTCCAAAGCCTCAACACACTCAGCCTGATTGCGCACCTCGGCCGCCAGGTCGTAGTGGGGAGTAGTCATGTCGTGCCGGCGCGCCATGGAGGCCACGGCCAAGGCAAGCCCCCCACTCTGCTGATCACCATGGCGAATCTCGCCGGTATGGACGAGTTGCGGGGTCTCAAGGTCGCTCACCTGAAGGCAGCTCAGTTCGGCATGAAGGCTGACAACGGCACTGCAAGGCACCAGAATCCAGACGTTGTCGTCCGTCAGACACAGCAACAAGGGGAACTGGCCAGGCCCGGGTGGCTTGCGCACAATCACCGCCGGGGTAACTCGACCCCGAAGCGGCGGTGCCTTGAGGCTGACCAGCGTGCCCACGCTGGCAAACTGCAGCGCTGCCGTGAGCTCATGGACCAGGGTCTCCTCGGCCTGATGTTGCAAGGTACGCAGCAGGCGCCTCTCCTCTCTGAGCCTGCCCCGCTGCTTTTCGTAGTCCTCAAAAGCCTCCCACGGCACATCGTCAGCATTGGTTTCAAGGGCGCTGAGCTGGAGCATCAACTCGTTGATGCGGGCCTCATCCTCCACTAGATCGAGCGTGGCGAGATAGCGGCCAAAGCTGCGTTCAACCAACTCCTTCGCCTTGGCGAGGTCATAGCGCTGCAACAGGTTCAGGACCATGCCGTAGCTGGGCGTGAACTGGCTCACCAGTGGATCGGCTGGTGCAGTGGCCAGCTGACCCGCCTCGCGCACGCCCTCATAGCGACTCTGCACTGTCACCACATAGCCCTGCACGTCGAGACCTCGACGACCTGCCCGTCCTGCCATCTGCAGAAACTCGCTGCCCGTCAGTGAGCGATGGCCACGCTCCGTGCGCTTGGAGAGTGAAGACACCACTGTGGTTCGGGCCGGCATGTTGATGCCTGCAGCCAAGGTTTCCGTGGCAAAGACAACCTTGATCAGACCCTGCTGGAACAGAGCCTCAATCAATTCCTTCCAGGCCGGCAGCACTCCAGCATGGTGAGAGGCAATGCCCCGCAAGAGGGGCTCGGCATAGCCATCCCGAACAGCCTCTGGGCTGGAGGCAGCGAAAGAATCCAATTGCTGCTGAAGACGCAAGCGCTCTTCATCTGACACAAGATTCAGCCTGGCCAGATCACGCACTCCCTTATCACAGCCGCGTCGGCTGAAAATAAAGTAGATCGCGGGCAGCATGTCCCGCTCAGCCAACTTCTGAACCACAAAAGCCAGCGGTGCAGGCTCCGGCTGCGGAGGCCTGGCAGCGCCAGGGCCCTTGCGGCGAGCACCCTTGGGGGCCCGCCAGACTTTGCTGTTCGGGTGTAGATCCGTACCTGCATCATTGAGCAGAGGATGCAGGCCTTTGGCGCTGCAGAAGCTGAAGCTCAATGGCACAGGACGGTGGGTGCTGATGACCAATTGCGTAGGACCATGCACACGGCAGAGCCAATCAGTGAGTTGATCAGCGTTGGCGACTGTGGCGGAGAGGGCCACAAGCTGAATGGATGGGGGGCAATGAATGATCGACTCTTCCCAGACGGTGCCCCGCTGGGTGTCATTCATGTAGTGACACTCATCCAGAACAACAGCTTCTACATCCCGCAACGGATCATCATCAGGATGATCAATTTCGGCATAGAGCATATTACGAAAGATCTCGGTTGTCATCACGACAATTGGTGCATCTCGATTGAGACTGAGATCACCGGTGAGCAGACCAACTCGATCATCACCAAATTGTTCCTTGAAATCCCGAAGCTTCTGATTTGATAGGGCCTTCAGGGGGGTAGTGTAGAACACGCGATGACCATGGGAGATTGCCCGATGAATGGCATATTCCCCAATCAGGGTTTTCCCGCTTCCAGTGGGAGCACTGACAACAACGGAAAGGCCATTATTTAAGGCTTCAACTGCAGCCATCTGGAAGTCATCCAGAACAAGACCATCGCCGAATGCGCCTAAAGGTCCTGCGTTCAAAGCAAACCGCAATCGATGCTCACCTATCCTAACCGATTCGTTGCTGCCTCCCAGAATTGCCATTGGGCTTGAGGAAGACCTAATGGATTACCAGCCGGAGCCGAGGTTACTTCTATCCATTCGGGATCAATCCACCCAAGCTACGGATTGACTGCCATCTACCTGGCTAGCGAAATAGTAGATTGTTCGCTCAATGGCATGGCCAACATAGCGTCCGCAGAATTTTGTTCCGCCGGAAGACTTCTGCCTATAATCAACTTGGCCAAGCCTTGAGAAGTAGCGATGGAGAAAGCCTGCATCCGCCGCGAACATGGACCCCATGCAGAAAGAATCATTGCGGGCCGCATCCACAGACAAGTCAAGTTGCTCCAAATAGTCATAAAGCATGTTTTTATTGGCTCCAAAACCTGTTTGCCTGCAAAGGGAACTCGCGACAATGGACCGCATACCATGTGTCAGCAGCTCAGTTGTATCAAATACATTTGAATACGAGCCACAGATTGGCTGAAGGGCTTCGTCTGTCCATGCAACACCGCCATCTGGGCCAAGATTGGCAGACTTCTTAGTCTGAATCTTGTAAATTACGCCAGACTTGATGAGCAGGCCTTGCTGGAATGCCAAATGGAATGACGACCAGTCCTCGCCATAATTCGTCATGCGAAACCACTCATGATTAGACCCCCCCGTACAGAGAGAGCCGAGGAAGTCATCCATAACTGAATCTTGAATACGATCATTCACAACCAAGACAAGAATCTTCGCTCCAAGCCGAGCCAGCGTTCGGAGATAGAGATGCAAACCGCAAAGAATGTCGTAATAATAGCAGTGAACGACAACTTGGATGGAAACATCAGGGGCAACCCGATCTAACTTTGCTTGCACTGCAAATCGCCGATCCAACAATCTTGCCGAGCTTAGGATTTGCCTTGGCTCATAGATTCCATTTGCGAGATAATGCTTGACAACCTCAAGAGGGCTCAAGGAGCGCAAGTCTTCATTCAGATCTCGATAGTCTCTCCAGTTAAACGATACACAGATTCTTTTTGCATCTCCTCGAAACTTTGAATCCGAAAGCTTATCCTTAAGGAATGCTGAAGCCGATGGGAAGACATTTTGATCGCCACGGCGCGATCGAAAGTGCTGATAGGCCGCTTCTGGATCCAACGACTGCAAATCCTTGGAGCACGTCGAAAGATAGAATTGAGCATCAAACTCAGATGGCAACAATGGATGGCTCTTACTTGGCTCAGATCTCATGTCTTGATCATCGCTTACTCGATCTTAGGGGTGGAGCATAGATTATCTCTGGAAGTTGATTCAAGTCTGACCATTCGGGAATATCAATGGTCAATAAACTCAGCAATGGCATGAGCAGTGCACACACTGAAGGAGCATGGATAGAGCGGGTTTCACTGAGCTCTAAAACCTCACGCTTGAGAAAAAGAAAGCCTCGCGACATCAATAAAGCCCAGCAGGCCTGGGATGGATTGTATTGCAGACCTGCCTTGGGAATCCACTCAGATGAAAAATCATTAATCAATGATTTAATATTATTCGCACAGACCAGCCCATCTTCATCTTCAAGAAGGTCCACCATTTTACGTGATAGTACCTTCATCTCTTCAAAAGCAGCCACATCGGGAAGGCCATGATGAAATAGCAAGGATCTGGCTAGCAAACCTTGTGAAAGGGCAAATCTCGTTAGCTTCAATTCTCCGTTTTTGATTGCATATGTGCGAGACGCTTCTTTCGTTGAGTTCAGGCCACGAAGATAGTCACCAAGGAACCTGCCAAAGGTTTTTGCCTCAAACATGCGTTGCGACATGCTGAAGAAGAACGTCTGAATGTGAAAGGTGCGATCCTCATAGGAGCTTGTGATTCCTACTAGATCAGCCTCATCCGGTGGATCCACCAAGGCGTCAAGGAAAGGATCGCCATGGAAGCCATGGCTGGCGATATTCAGCATACTGCTATTGATCACAACATATCGCTTGGAGCCCAAAAGACCGTGCTCCATCAAAATCTTTCGAGCCGCTTGAAGAGAGCCAAAGTCATAACCACTATTTCCTCTTTGAATGACAGCCACCGACATCGATACAAGCTTTTCACACCAAAGGTCCGATAGCTTTGTGGAGACTAACACCACTCGGTAGCCACATTCGATGGCGGAGGAAATGACTTTCAGGTATCCTGCAGAGATCAATCCCCTGTGATGATAGTGAATAAATAGTACCGTCACCGTTGACAAGGATGTGGCAAGCTTGTCAAGACCAATGATCTTGGATTCAGTGGCCAGTTCACCACGCCGCAAATTTTTGCTTTCGCTGTGGCCACGAACACTCAATCGTAGCACCATTCCCCTATAGAGCTTTTGAATGGTCTTGAATAGTCTACGCATTGAGCCTAGGGGATTAGGTCTAGAAAGGCGGAGGCTTGACCCATCCCTTCCTTAATCTCATCTATTTTACCACTCATCTCGCCACTGCCCACTTGCTTCAGCTTTACTGGAGCTGCGAGAACATCCAAATGATTATCATTGCCCTGATGGCCATCTCGTTGATGATCAAGCCGTTGCTTTAGTTGTGTGGATTTTTGCCAGGAGATTGCCCTACATTGCTACAGTTGCGTGGGATGGACTGTGCATCATCGGCACATCTCCCTGCCCTGCAGCGCGTCTTGCGCCAGATCACGGCCAGCACACTGCCCAGCACCGCATGGACCACGGCAGAAATCGCACCGGGCAGGGCGGTGAGCGGTGAGATGGCGAAGCCGGAGCGTGCCAGAACCACAGCCAATCCAGAGTTCTGCATCCCCACTTCGAGGCTGACAGTGCGCCTCACAGCTTGCGGCTGACGCAGCAACGCCGGGATCAACCAGCCCAGCAGAAAACCACCGGCGTGGAGCAGGAGGGTGGCCAGCAGCAACAGGCGTCCCTGCTCCAACAGAGCATCGCGCTGGCTGCCGACGATGCTGGCCACGATCAACACGATGGCCAGCACTGCCAGAGGGGGCATCGCCGGTGCGATCCGCCTGGCCAGCGGTGGGCTGATCCGCTTGAGCACCACCCCCAGGACCACCGGCAGCAAGACCACCTGCAGCACATCCAGCAGCAGCCTCCAGCCGTCCACCGGTACGTAGCGGCCGGCCAATCCGCTGGTGAGCAGCGGCGTGAGCAGCACGGCCAGCAGGGTGCTCACCGTGGTCATCACCACCGAGAGGGCCACATCGGCCCGGGCGATCAGGGCCACCACATTGCTGGCGGTACCGCCGGGGCAGCACCCCACCAGGATCAATCCCACGGCGAGGGGGGGCTGGAGCTGCAACCACCAGGCCACCAGGGCGGCCAGCAGGGGCATCACCAGGAACTGGGCGGCCACGCCGATCAGCGCCGGAAGCGGCCTCAGCAGCACCCGACGGAAATCAGCCGGCTCCAGATCGAGGCCCATGCCCAGCATGATCAGGGCCAGGGCGGCCACGATCCAGCCACCCTGCAGCCAGCTGAACAGCCCCGGGAACGGCAGGGCCAGCAGCACAGCCAGCAGGGTCCAGACGGGAAAGAGAACGGTGAAGCGCTCCAAAGGAATGCCGGAACTGTGGGGTCGGAACCTTAATCTGCAGTGATGGCCAATCGGGTTGAGGGGGCGCTTCAGGCCGGCGCGTCGAGCTGGCAGGAGGAGCTCCACCAGGCGTTGGCCGCCATCCCTGCTGACGGCCTGCGTCGTTTGCGCAGCCTCTCGGCACGGGGTGCAGCCCGCCTGACGCCAGACCAGGGCCCACCCCTGCTGGACCTCGCCAGCAACGACTACCTGGGCCTGGCCCAGCATGACGCGGTCGTGGCAGCGGCAAGGCAGGTCATGGACGAACAGGGTGTCGGTTCCGGCGGCTCGCGCCTGGTGAGTGGCACCCGGCCTGTGCACACGGCCCTCGAACAGCAGCTGGCCACCTGGCTCGGTCGTGAGCGGGCGCTGCTCTTCCCGAGTGGCTTCCAGGCCAACCTGGCCGCGGTGACGGCCCTGGCCGATCGGCACAGCCTGGTGCTGGCCGATCGGCTGATCCACCACTCGCTGCTGATGGGCGTCAGGGCCAGCGGAGCCCAGCTGAGACGCTTCCGCCACAACGACCTCAGCGATCTGGAGCGACGGTTGGCCGGAGCGCGTCGGATCGATCCCGCTCAGCGCCTGGTGGTGCTCAGTGAGAGCCTGTACTCGATGCAGGGCACCAGCCCAGCCGTCGCGGACCTGGCCGCGCTCTGCGCCGCCCACGGCGCAGCCCTGGTGCTGGATGAGGCCCACGCCCTGGGGGTGCTGGGGCAGGCAGGACGAGGTCTGGGCCATGGCCTGCCATCCATCGCCCTGATCAGCGGCACCTTGGGCAAGGCCTTCGGCAGCGGCGGGGCCTTCCTGGCCGGCGACGAGCTCACGATCGAATGGCTGCTGCAGACCAGTGGCGCCTTTCGCTACACCACCGCCCTGGCCCCGCCGCTGGCCGCTGCGGCGCTGGCCGCCCTGGACGAGATCCAGCAGCGGGATCGAGGGCCAGCCCTGCTGGCTCGCGCCCAGTGCTGGCGACAGGCTCTGGAGGCGGCGGGCTGGCCCCGGCCGGCTGGGGAGGGGCCGATCCTCCCGCTGCTGGTGGGTGAGGACGGCGCTGCCCTGGCCCTGCAGGCCCGGCTGGAGGCGGCCGGCCTGCTCACGGTGGCGATCCGCCCCCCCACGGTGCCCCTGGGCACCGCCAGGCTGCGGCTGGTGCTGCGCCACGATCTTCCCCGCGGCAGCCTGCCGCGGCTGCTCCAGGCCCTTGGTCCTCCATCCCCCGTCGGCCCATGCAAGTGATCGCCATGCACGGCTGGCTGGGGGACAGCCGCGGCTGGGCCCCCCTGGCAGCAGCGGCCCGTCGCCAGGGCTGGCCGTGGCAGAGCGCTGATCGGGGCTACGGCCCCAGCGCACCTGTGCAGCCGCAGTGGCTGGACGCGGAGGGGCCGCGGGTGGTGGTGGGACACTCGCTTGGGCCCCACCTGCTGCCGGCGGACCTGCTGCGCCAGGCCGATGCCGTGGTGCTGCTGGCCAGCTTCGGACGCTTCGTTCCCTCCGGTGCCGCCGGACGGCCCCTGATCAGCGCCCTCAGGGCCATGGCCCAGCAGCTGCAAGGGCCGGAGGCCCAAGCCATGCTGCGACGCTTTCTGGAGAAGGCGGCGGCACCGCAGCCGCTCAGCGCTCTGCCGGTGTCGATCCTCGACAGCCCGCTGAGCGCCGAGGGGCGCGAGCGGCTGCTGCACGATCTGATCCTGCTCCAGCACTGCGAGGCGCTGCCCGAGGGGTTCCCCACCCAGGCCCGCTGCCTCGTGGTGGAGGCTGAACAGGATCAGATCGTGGGCCCCGAGGCCAGGGCCTGGCTGCAGAGGGCCCTGCCCGCAGCAGAGCGGATCGGGGTGGAGGGGGCAGGCCATGCCCTGCTGGTGCCGTCCTGGTTGGAGATGGTGATCGGCTGGCTCCGGGAGCTCTGAGCATGGGAGATCACACCGTGGAGGACGCCAGGGCCGCCCAGGCCTTCGCCCGCCAGGCCTCGAGCTACGAC
>NZ_JADEWP010000040.1:0-15676 GCF_015207535.1 Cyanobium sp. LEGE 06143
CTCCCCCACCATGCGCGAGCCCCCAGGCAGCTTCCCCCAGGTGTTCGACAACGCCGATAGTTTTGCTCAGGCCTTCGATGAAGCCTGGTTCAAGCTGGCCAACCAGACATCAAGCCTGGATCAACCCCGCGAAGCCCTCCTCGCCGCTGTGCTCGAGGCCGTCGCCGACCATCCGTTCCGCCGCTCATCACCTGAGCTGGCCGAGCAGGTGGCGCAGTTCCGGCTCAGACTGCTCGGCCTCTGAGGCCGCTTTGCATGGCTCTGGCCAGGGCACGTTCGGGTCTTAACTTGACGGCCAGCGAGTTGAGCCACGGGAGTTGAGCGAGCGCACCACGGACGACAGCGGCATGGGCGAGCGCGGCACGGGTGCCAGGGGCACCGACGCCGCCGGCGCCCTGACTCGGTTGGTGCAGCTGCTCAGTGCCGGCTTCAGCAACCAGCAGCAGGCCTTCGACAACCCCCCCCTCTATGCCCACATCCTGGTGACGCTGCGGCCCCTGCCCCAGCTCGCTCCGGGCTCGCTGCTGCTGGAGCAGAGCTACGCCATCAATCCAGGCGTGCCCTACAGAATCCGGGTGCTGCGGGCCGAACGCCAGGGCGAGGCTCTGGTGATCCACAACCAGGCCCTCGCCGACGACCAACGCTTCTGGGGCGCGGTGGACGACGAGGCACGGCGCAACCGCATCAGCTCCTCCGACCTGGTGCCGCTGGAGGGGTGTTCCTACATGGTGCGCCAGGAAGCCGCGGGATTCGTCGGCGAAGTGGAGCCTGGCTGCCGCTGTCTGGTGGAGCGCAAGGGGCAGACCACGTACCTTGTCAGCCGCCTGGAGCTCGATGCCACAGGAATGCGCACGATCGATACGGGCCACGACCCCGGCTCCCATGCCCAGGTCTGGGGCTCGCTCGCCGGCCCGTTCCAGTTCAGCCGCACGGCTGACTACAGCCACGAGATTCCCGCTGCCTGGTATGAGGCCTTCCGGATCTGACGCCGATCAGGCCGGCACGTCATCCATGAAGGGCTGCTCCAGCTCTTCAGGGAAAGGGCCGTCGATGGCCATCAAGGGGGGAGCAGACTCAGGAAACGAGGCAAGCGGGCCGGGGTTGTTGTCCAGCTGCAGCAGCTGTTCCAGGTGGCTCAGGCGCTGTTCGGTCTGATCGAAGCGCAGCTTGCGCAGGGCGTCTTGGTGCTCGTCTTCCCGATCGGAAGCCTCCACCAGGGGCTCCAGCCGCTGCTGCTGGACGGACACCTTCTCCTCCAGCTCCAGAAGCCGGAAGGTGATGGCTTCCACCACCTCCGAGAGGGTGTTGAGCTGGTGGGCCAGTCGATCGATCGCCGGAGCAACCCTGGCGGTCGGCTCGGGGCAGGCCCGGAGTGAAGGATCAGGATGGCCAGCTGGATCGCCCATCGCCCCTCCGTGCGGGTTGGTTGCGGGTTGGTATGGCGGTGCGCCACAGCCCTGGAGCCCAGGCATCGCCTGGCCGGATGGTAACTGGGTCAGGCGCGGGCGCCAGGGGCAAACTTTGTAACGATTGTGAAAGGCTGGCGGTGGGCCTGCCGGTGGCCCATAGGATCTGCCAATGCAGCCGTTGGCAGCGTCGCCTTAAGGTGTCCTGCCCTGCCAGGCCGCCTGGTCTGCCCAGGCGGTCCAACGGCCACGTCGCGTTTTCTCCCCCCCGGCCCGAAGCCCATGACCCTCGCCAACGCTGCCTATCTGGGCATTGAGCGTTTCGCCAACGACAGCGCCAAAGAGAACTGGACCAACGCCTCCGAAAACGACAAGGCGCTCCTGATCCGCGCCGTCTACCGCCAGGTGCTGGGCAACCAGTACGTGATGAAGAGCGAGCGGCTCACAGGGCCTGAATCCCTGTTCAAGCGTGGCTACCTCAGCATCCGGGAATTCGTGCGCCAGGTGGCCAAGAGCGGCCTGTACAAGCAAAAGTTCTTCGAGAACTGCAACCCTTACCGCTTCATCGAACTCAACTTCAAGCATCTGCTCGGCCGGGCTCCTCAGAACAAGGCCGAAATGCTCCATCACTTCACCATCCTGCAGGAGCAGGGATTCGACGCCGAGATCGACTCTTACATCGACAGCGCCGAATATCAGGAACGCTTCGGCGAAGAGGCTGTTCCCTACCTGCATGGCTTCAACTACAACTCCGGCCAGCAGGGGCTGCAGTTTTCATACATGCTGCAGCTCACCCGCGGCGTAGGTGCCTCCGTCCGCGGTGACCTGCTCAAGACCCAGTCCCGGCTCAATCCTGCCGTCCATACCGAGCAGCCGATGCCGGTGGTCAGCCCCAACGCCAAGGGGGCTGTGTTCCGCAAGGTCACCAGTGATGGGGTCACCCGACAGGGCGTGGGTTCCGGAGAGGAAGGCCGCACGTTCAGGGTGGAAATCACCGGATTCAACAACTACAGACTGCACAAGCGCAGCAACCGGGTGCGCTTTATTCCCTTCAACAAACTGCTGGAGTACCAGCAACAGATCCACCGTGAGGGTGGTCGGGTCGCCAGCATCACGCCGGTGAACTGAAACGCGCTTTGACGCGAGCCTCGTTCGTTTTCCCTTTCACTCCTTCGCCCGAAACACCATGAAGGTTTCTGCAGGTAGCCGCGGCACCAGCTTCACCAGCAGCCGTCAGGTCACCTTCACCGTCACCGGTCTTGCCAACAACGATTACTCGCGTACGGCAGACATGACCATGAATGTGCCCTTCACTAGAATGAACGAAACCATGCGACTCGTCCAGCGGATGGGTGGCAAGATCACCGGCGTCAGCGTCAATGGCGGCGACCTCGTCGGCACGGGCAAGGTGGCACCAGCCCGCAAAAAGGCGAAGTCAAAGGCCGAAGGCTGATCCCAGCTTCAACATCAAGCAGGTCCACCAGTGGTCCCCACCAGATGGTCAACCCCTAGCTCGGTTCATTGGAATGTTCTGCCCCCCAACCGGGGGCTTTTTCATGCCCAGATCATGGCTCGGCAGACCAGGAGACGATGACCGTTTGTTAATTGGCGAGACGCCTGCCGCAGGGCCAACCAACAATGGTCAAGTCAAGTTGACAGGTGCCCGGCGTTGCCGGGCGACGGACAACCTGGCTATCCCTATCAACCCTCCCCGACATTTCGTCGCGACCAGGAGCTCTCCCCATGTTCGACGCCTTCACCAAGGTTGTAGCCCAGGCTGATGCCCGGGGCGAATTCATCAACGCCGGTCAGATTGATGCCCTCGCTGCCATGGTGGCCGAGAGCAACAAGCGCATGGACACGGTGAACCGCATCACCTCCAACGCTTCCAAAATCGTCACCAACGCTGCTCGCGATCTCTTCGATTCGCAGCCCGCTCTGATCGCTCCCGGCGGTAACGCCTACACCCATCGCCGCATGGCTGCCTGCCTGCGCGACATGGAGATCGTTCTCCGCTACGTCACCTACGCCATCTTCACCGGCGATGCTTCCGTCCTGGAAGATCGTTGCCTCAATGGCCTCCGTGAGACCTACCTCGCCCTCGGCGTCCCCGGCGCTTCCGTCGCAGAAGGCATCCGCAAGATGAAGGACGCCGCCGTCGGCATCGCCAACGACCGCAACGGCATCACCCCCGGCGACTGCGCCGCCCTCATGAGCGAAGTCGGCACCTACTTCGACCGCGCTGCTGCCGCCGTCGGCTGATCGCCTCGGCCCTCTCTTCTCTTGAACTCACCCGCCTCCACGCGGGTTCACCTTCTCCTTCTCTCTCACCATGAAGACTCCCCTCACCGAGGCCGTCGCCGCCGCTGATTCCCAGGGCCGCTTCCTCTCCAACACCGAGCTCAACGCCGCCTTCGGTCGCTTTGAGCGCGCTGCCAACGCCCTCAGCGCCGCCAAAACCCTCACCGCCAAAGCCGATGAGCTGGTGAACGGTGCCGCCCAGGCCGTCTACAGCAAGTTCCCCTACACCACCCAGATGCAGGGCAGCAACTACGCCTCCGATTCACGCGGCAAGGCCAAGTGCGCACGCGACATCGGCTACTACCTCCGCATGGTCACCTACTGCCTCGTCGCTGGTGGCACCGGCCCCATGGATGAGTACCTCGTCGCCGGTCTCGATGAGATCAACCGGGCCTTCGAGCTCTCCCCCTCCTGGTACGTCGAGGCCCTCTCCTACATCAAGGCCAACCACGGCATCTCCGGCGACCCCGGCGTCATCGCCAACAACTACATCGACTACGCCATCAGCGCCCTCGTCTGATTCCTGCTCAGGACTCAGCCGCAACCGCAACCCAAACATCCCTTCCCCCCCAAAGGGGGATCGGCTTCCTCGCCCCCATCTGGGGGCTTTTGCTTGAACTCCGCTACGGGGCGGCTTTCCTGTTCCCGGGCGCGAGGACGCCTGCCGGACAGCCGTCACCCGTACTGCCATCATCAGATCCAGCTCTCCCCCCCTTCCGCGGGGACGCGTTCCATGGCCGCACCCCCCAGGGCAGCCCCAGCCGGGGAGCCGATCAGCGAAGCCGAGGCCCTGGCGCGCCTGCGCCAATGCGCTGACCCCTCACAGCAGTACTACGCCGCCTGGTGGGTGGGCCGCATGCGCTGCGGCCACCCCGACACCATCCCCCTGCTGCAGCAGGCCCTGCGCCAGCGACGGCCACGGGACCCAGGGGCAGGGGTGGAGGAGAACGCCGTGGCCCGCAACGCGGCCCGCTCCCTCGGGAAGCTCGCGCCCGCCTCAGCTGTGGCCATCCCCGATCTGCTCGACACCCTGGAGGATGCCGACCACGGACTGCGGGAAGCGGCCGCCCGCGCCCTCGGCGAGATCGGCGCCGTGGAGGCCGTGGAGGCCCTATGCCAGCGTCTGGCCAGCGGCCCGCAGAGCGCAGGAGCCCAGGAGCCTGACAGCCCCCGGCTGCAGGAGCCCTGCGAAGCCCTGCTGGAGGCCCTGGGCGAGATCGGCGTGGCCCGGCCTGAGGTGATCGCCGTGCTGCGGCCCTTCATCGATCACCCCCGCCCCCTCGTGCGCAGCGCCGCCGCCCGCAGCCTGCTGCAGCTGAACGGCGACCCCTGCTGGGGTGAGCTGCTGGTGGAGCTGCTGGGCCATCCCCAGTTGCAGGTGCGGCGGGCTGCCCTGATGGACCTGGGCGCCGCCGGCTGGCGGCCGGCCCTGGCCGCGATCAGTGCCACCCTGGCCGAAAACAGCCTCAAACTGATCGCCCTGCGGGGTCTGGTGGAACGGGGCCAGGGCGAGCCGGGTGAGCTGGCCCTGTTCGCCAGCATGGACGCCCTGCTGTGAGCGGCATGAACAGCGCCATCAAGCCCCAGACCAGCCCTGAGCTGGACCAGCTGATCGAGGCGGTGGAGCGGGCCGACAGCAGCCTGGCGCTGGCGCAGGCCACCCGGGCCCTGGCCAGCCACAGCGATCCCCAGGCCGCGGCCACCCTGGTGAAGGTGCTCGGCTTCAACAACCCCGGCGCCGCCGTGGCCGCCGTGGAGGGGCTGGTGAGCATCGGCGAGGGGGCCGTGGAAGCCCTGCTCCAGCTCGATGCCGAGAACTACGGCGCCCGGGCCTGGGCGGTGCGGGCCCTGGCGGGGATCGGCGACATCCGCGGCCTGGAGCTGCTGATCGAAGCCCTGGGTACCGACGTGGCCGCCAGTGTGCGGCGCGCTGCCGCCCGGGGCCTGGGCCAGCTGGAGCTGGCGGCGTTGCCACCGGAGCGGGCCCTGGCCGTGCAGCAGCAATGCCTTCAGGCGCTGCTGGCCGCCAGCTTGGATGGCGAGTGGGTGGTGCGCTACGCGGTGGCCGTAGGGCTCGGAGCTCTGGCTGCAGACCTGCCAGCGAGCTGCAAGGGGTTTCGGCAGTGCCTGGACGGCCTGGGCAGGCTGACGCTGGACGAGGCCGGCAATCCCCCGGTGGTGCGCCAACGGGCCGCGTTGGCCCTGCAACGGCTGAGCACACCATGACCCCGCCTCAACCCACCCGGGTGCTGTTCGTCTGCCTGGGGAACATCTGCCGCTCCCCCGCCGCCGAGGGGGTGTTCCTGCATCAGCTGGCCCTCGAGCAGCTCCAGGATCACTTCCTGGTCGACTCCGCCGGCACCGGCGGCTGGCATCGGGGCCACCCGCCGGACGAGCGCATGCAGGCGGCCGCCGCCCAACGGGGCATTCAGCTCACCAGCCGGGCCCGCCAGATCCAGCTCGCCGACATCAGCAGTTTCGATCACATCCTCACCATGGACGAGGACAACCTCGCCCAGGTGAGGGCCCTCAGCCAGCGGGTCCAATCCGGCTCGCAGCGGGCCCGCATCACTCCCCTCACCCGGTTCTGCCGACAGCGCAAGGCCGCAGCGGTGCCCGACCCCTACTACGGCGGCCCCGAGGGCTTTGAGCAGGTGCTCGACCTGCTGGAGGACGCCTGCGCGGGGCTGCTGGAGGCGCTGCGGCCCCGCTGAACCCGGTGGGCGGGCCTCTCAGGGCGCCGGATCCGGCCAGGCGTCGTGGGGAATGCGCTGGCGAAACAAGTCCACCAGGGCCTCGATCACCGCCTCGATCGTCATGCCATCGGTGATCAGTTCCACGGCATCGCCGGCCCGGCACAGGGGAGCGATGCTGCGGCTCGAGTCCTGGTGGTCGCGATCGGCGATCTGGGCCTCCAGCTCAGCCTGGGGCGGCACCGCAAAGCCTCGCTGGGTCAGATCCTCGGCCCGGCGCCGGGCACGCTCGGCCACCGTGGCGGTGAGGAACACCTTGAGGTCGGCGGCGGGGTACACGGCTGTACCGATGTCGCGGCCCTCGGCCACCAGGCCGCCACTGGCGCCCATGGCCTGTTGCTGGCCGGTGAGGGCCTCCCGGACGCAGGCGTGGGCCGCCACCACGGACACCTGGGCCGTCACCTCCGGGSTGCGGATCACTGCGGTGATGTCCTGCCCCCCCAGCAGCACCCGCTGCTCGGCACCACCAAGCAACTGCAGGTCGAGATCGAGCAGCAGGGGGGCCACGGCGGCGGCATCGGCCGGATCGGCCCCCTGCTGCCGCACCAACCAGGTGACGGCCCGGTACATCGCGCCGGTGTCGAGGTAGATCAGGCCAAGACGGCTGGCAAAGGCACGGGTCACAGTGCTCTTGCCAGCTCCAGCGGGGCCATCGATGGCGACGATCGGGGCGCGACTCATCAAGAAGGTGTGATCGATCAGGCGGGCAGATCCACAGCGGACTGCCGCCGCTAACAGGGTCAACCCTGCCACCCGGTGAACGGGCTTCAGGCTGTGGGCCTCCACCAGGGCGGTGTACTCCACATCGAGGCCACTCTGCTCCAGTCGCCGGCGCAACTCTGCAGCGGCTGCTGGGGTCGGCTCGCTGCCGTCCCTCAGCCCATCTCGGGCGATGGCCGTGAGCAGGGTGGGCAGGGCGGTCGCCCGGCGCTGCTCCTGGGCCGAGAGGTAGGCGTGACGCGAACTGAAGGCCAGGCCATCGGGCTGCCGCACCGTGGCACAGCCCTGCACGGTCACCGGCAGGCCCAGATCCCGCACCACCCGCCGCAGGATCACCAGCTGCTGCCAGTCTTTTTCCCCCAGCAGCAGCCGCTGGGGACGCACCAGGGCAAGCAGCCGCATCACCACCGTGGCCACGCCGGCGAAGTGGCCGGGGCGCCCGGGCGCGCACAGGCCCTGCAGCAGGCTCTGCGGCGGCTGGATGCGCGTGAGTTCGGCCTCTCCTCCTGGGAACAGCTCGGCAGGCTCCGGAGCGAACACAGCAGCCGCCCCAGCGGCTGAGGCAACGGCGCCGTCACGGGCCAGGTGCCTGGGGTAGCGGCTGAAGTCTTCGCCGGCTCCGAACTGCAGCGGATTCACGAACACGCTCACCAGAACCACCGGCAGGCCTTCTGCCCGGGGCTGGGCCGCCTGGGCGATCAGCGCCTCGTGGCCCCGGTGCAGCGCCCCCATCGTGGGCACAAAGTGGAGAGGCCCCCGCTGCTGCCGGCGCCAGGCCTCGAGCTCTTGGCGGGTTCTGAGCAGGGCCACGGAGGAGGGAGTCGACAGAACAAACCCCCCAGGCCCTGAATGGGCCCGGGGGGAAGCATCATCCTGGACATGACCCCGGCCGTTGAGCCGGGGGACGGGCCCAGGGCCGGATCTCAGCGCAGGACCCAGATCTCAGCGCAGCACTTCGAGCTTCACCGGAGCCAGGCCGGAGGACACCAGGCCCACCTCATGGGCGGCGCCGTGGGCGAGGTCGATCACTCGGTTGCCGACGAAGGGGCCGCGGTCGTTGATGCGCACCACCGTGGTGCGGCCGTTGCGCAGGTTCGTGACGCGCACCTTGGTGCCGAAGGGCAGGGTGCGGTGGGCGGCCGTGAGGGTGCCGGGGCGGAAGCGCTCACCATTGGCGGTGCGGTTGCCGAAGAAGCCGGGGCCATACCAGCTGGCCTGGCCCCGGATCACCTTGACCACACCGGGGTTGCTGGTGGCGATCCGAACGGACGGGGCAATCTCGTTGAGCCCCTCAAAGGGAGCCGGGGAGWACTCGCTGTCGAAGATGGCMAGACCCTGGGCCGGCTCGGCAGCGTTGAGGCTGCTGGGATCGACCGCCAGGGCAGGAGCAACAGCGCCGGCAGCCAGGGTGAGGGCCAGGGCCCCGAAGGAAAGAGTGCGACGCATAACAGGCGAAATCCGCTGCAGAACAGCAACCTGAATGAGGTTCGCAAGCATTGGTATCTCCCAGCTAAAGCTTTCAGTGGGAGCACGTAAACCTGCGGAATTCCTGGACCGGAACAACAACTTCGCTAAATTAAGGGCAACCCAAGCCGGGTTTTGGCACTTTTGGCTACAAGGAATCTGATCAGAATTCATGATCAGAGCGCACTCGCAAGCCGCAGACTGGGATTGGGAGCTGTTCTGAGCCAGACAATCATCAGCCAATCCGATCAAGGCGATAAGCCCAGCTGATTCAAGCTTGTGCCGATCGCGCAACCGGCCAACCCCTCGGCCGGCCCATGCCTCGGCTGGGCCTGCCTGCGGCGCCCTGGCCGGCGGCATCGGAGGATCAGTGGCGTGAACGCGGGCTGAAAGCGATGGATTACCGCACTGCCGGGGTGGACGTGGTGGCCGGTCGCGCCTTTGTCGCTCGCATCCGCAGCTCGGTGGAGGCCACCCGACGCCCCGAAGTGGTGGGCGGGCTCGGGGGCTTCGGCGGCCTCTGCCGGCTGCCGGCCGGCCTCAAGGACCCCCTGCTGGTGTCAGGCACAGACGGCGTCGGCACCAAACTGGAGCTGGCCCAGGCCCACCAGAGCCACCATGGGGTAKGCCTTGACCTGGTGGCGATGTGCGTCAACGACGTGATCACCACCGGCGCCGAGCCGCTGTTTTTTCTCGACTACATCGCCACCGGCAAGCTCAGCCCTGAGGCGATGGCGGCGGTGGTGGAGGGCATCGCCGCTGGCTGCAGCCAGAGCGGCTGTGCCCTGCTTGGGGGGGAAACGGCGGAGATGCCCGGCTTCTACGGCCCCGGGCGCTACGACCTGGCCGGCTTCTGCGTGGCCGTGGTGGAGGCCGACGCCCTGATCGACGGCACCCGGATCAAGGCCGGCGACCGCATCGTGGCGATCGCCAGCAGTGGCGTCCACAGCAACGGCTTCAGCCTGGTGCGGCGCATCCTGGAGGCCAGCGGAGCCGGGGTCGACACCGCCCTGCCAGGCGCGGACTGCCCCCTGATCGACACACTGCTCACCCCGACCCGCCTCTACGGCGCCCTGGTGAAGGCCCTGCTGGCCAGCGCCATCCCCGTGCGCGGCATGGCCCACATCACCGGCGGAGGACTGCCGGAAAACCTGCCCCGCTGCCTGCCCGCGGGGCTCCAGGCGGCCATCGATCCCTACAGCTGGCAGCGCCCGGCCGTGTTCCGCTGGCTGCAGGAGGCCGGCGATGTGCCGGAGGCCGACCTCTGGAACACCTTCAACCTGGGGGTGGGGTTCTGCCTGGTGGTGCCGCCTGAGGCGCAGGAGCCGGCCCTGGCCTGTTGTGCCGCCACGGGATACGCGGCCTGGCCCGTGGGAGAGGTGCGGGCCGCAGACGATCCGAACGGCGCTCCAGGCGTGGCAGGGTTGCCACTCTGAGCGACACCAGCCGTCGCCGCCGCTGCGCTGGCAGATTGAGCCGGTCCGCTCCGCCTGCAGACCATCCGACTCCCCCTGTCCAAGGCATGAATGCATGAATAAGTCGCAACCTCCCTTCGCTTCCGGTTCCCGCATCACCCGACGCCGCAGCTCGGCCGGGCCGGTGCCACCGATTCGGCCAATCCGGCCGCGGGAGGGCCATGCCGGCACGATCCGCACTGGCCTGCGGCCCACCTTCCTCACCCTGCGCGACCACGGCAAGGTGTTTGTGGCGGATCTGCCACGGCTCTCCGACGGGCAGCTGGCCCATATCGCCAAGGAGGCCCGCGAAGTGCTGGAGAGCCTGCTGCGGCGGCTGGCTGAACTGGAGGGCCAGCTCAGCCTCACCCAGACCGAACTCGACACCCGCATCCGGGCCAGCACCAAACGGGATGTGACCGAGCGGTTCATCCGCGCCATCGCCGAGGAGCAGGAGCTGCGCCGCAACAATCCAGCCCTGCGGGCCGCAGCTGGGGAATCCCTGGCCCGGGCCTTCATGGAACTGGCCCGCCACCGTCTGCCGGGAGCCACCTTCGACTCCCTCCTCCAGGAGGCCCTGGAGGCCTGCGGCCCTGAGCTGGTCACTCAGGCAGCCCCCAGCAGGGCGACCGACAGCCGCGCCAGTGTGCCAGCCCCTGCCGATGGGGAGAGGCCCACGCCCGAGGTGCTGCCAGTGGTGCTCACTCCGGCGCCCTCCTCCTTCTGAGCGGCAGGATCAGTCGCTGGCCAGGGGGTTGGCGGGCATTCTGCGCATCAGCCCACCGGCCAGCTGGTCAAGCAGCTCACGCTCAGCTGGCTCCAGGAGCCAGCGGCCGGCGGCGGCGGCGGCCTCGGCCTGGGCGGGGCTGCGCAGTCCGGGAATCGGCATGGCGCCATGGGAACGGCACCAGTTGAGCGCCACGGCCGCCGCCGGCGCGGCACGGCGCTGAGCCATCACCGCCATCGCCTCGCGCAACGGAGCCAGCTGGGGCGCCAAGCGGCGAAACAGAGCCCCCCTGGCTCCTGCTGGGGCAGGCGCCTCGTGGCTGGCCGCCAGCAACCCGAGGGCCAGCGGGCTGTAGGCAATCAGCTCGATGCCCAGCTCCCGGCACACCTCGGCCACGCCGCCAGTTTCGATCGGGGCCGGCGAGAGCAGTGAGAGCTGCACCTGAACGCTTGCGAGCCGCACGCCACGGGCCGCCAGGCGCTGATGCATCTGGCGCAACCGCCGCGGGCCCACGTTGGACACCCCCAGCTCCGCCACCTCAGCCTGGGTCACCAGATCGGCCAGGCCCTCCAGCAGCGGACCCTCCTGCCAGGGGGCATAGCGGGCCGTGCTCCAGTGCAGCTGGACCCGGTCGAGCTTCCCCTGCAGGCGTCGACGGGAGGCGGCAAACGCCCGCCGGAAGCCGCCGCGGCCCAACCGCCACGGGAAGGGGGCCAGCTTGGTGGCCACCAGGAGGCGTTCGCTCTGCTGCGGCGGCAGCGCCGCGCAGAAACGACCCAGCAACTGCTCACTGCGGCCGTTCAGGCGCCCCGTGCCATAGGAGTCAGCCGTGTCGAACCAGTGCAGACCCAGCTCAACCGCCCGCTGGAACGTGGCCTGCAGGGTGGCGTCCTGACTGGGGTCATAGCCCCAGAGCAGCTGATTGCCCCAGGCCCAGGTGCCCACGCCGATGCCGGGGGCGACGGGCAGGGACGGGGAGGAATGCGCCATGGTGTGGAGATGAGCCCGGGGTGAAAGAGTCGAAGATGAGCGCGCTGCCAACGCCCGAGTCCTCCAGCCAGCCTGCCGAACTGCCGTGTTCCAGTTCCTCTCCGCCAGCGGCCGGCGCCGAGCCGGTGCTCTGCAACCACTGTGGCCGCACCGCCAGCAATGGCATCAGCTGCCAGGGATTCTGCGTGGCGGATTCCGGCTACTGAGGTCTGTGCGGCCACTGAGCCCTGGTGGGGCAGCCAGGGCGCCCTGGCTGGGCGGGGCGACGGGCCTGCTGCTGGCGACAGCCGCTCTGGCGGGACTCCTGGCTGGGCGCCTGACGGCGCGGGCCGAGGGCTTCGGACGCTGGGCCAGCCCCACGCGCCAGTGCGATCTGCAGATCAACCGACGCGAGCAGAACTGCCAGGCACTGCGCCTGGATCAGAACCTGGCCGGACTGCTCACGGTGCGGTTTCTGGTGGAGGCTGATGGGTCCCGGACCATGGCCGAGGAGCTGCTGTTCGTGGGCCAGCTCCAGGCCGGGCAGCCCGCGATGCGCTGCTCCGTGGATGGCCAGTGCGAGCCGCAATGGCCCACGCGGCTGCTGGTGAGCACGGTGGCGGACAGCCGCTACGACGACAGGGGATTGATCATGGGGCTGCCCCAGACCCATCTGGTGCAGGGCAGTTGCGTGCTGGAGCGCGACCGGGTGCTCTGTGATGCCAGCAGCCGGGAGGGAGGTTCGTGGATCGCCGAGGCAGCCCCCTAGGGCCTGCCGCCCGGCAATTCAGGAAGAGGCGGCACCCAGATTCGAACTGGGGGTAAAGGATTTGCAATCCTCTGCCTTACCACTTGGCCATGCCGCCGACCGGGGAGCAAACTCCCGTGAGCGGATCGTATCAGCCATGGCATGCCCCTCCCGCTGCTGGTTCTGAGCAACGGCCATGGAGAGGATCTGATCGCCCTGCGGGTGGTGCAGGCCCTGCGGCAGCGTCGGCCCGAGCGTGCCGTGCTGGTGCTGCCCCTGGTGGGCGAGGGGCGGGCCTTCGCCGCGGCGGCCGCAACGGGCCAGCTGCAGCTGGTGGGGCCCCGCAGCCCCCTGCCCAGCGGCGGCTTCTCCAACCAGAGCCTGGGGGGCCTGGGCCAGGACCTGCTCGCCGGGCTGGCCCAGCTCAGCTGGCACCAGTGGCGCTGGGTGCGGGCCTGGGGCCGCAGCGGGGCGCCGCTGCTGGCGGTGGGGGATCTGCTGCCCCTGCTGCTGGCCTGGGCCAGTGGCGCTGCCTACGGCTTCATCGGCACCCCGAAGAGTGATTTCACCTGGGCCTCGGCGCCCCCCGCCGGCTGGGGCGCCAGCCCCCTGGCCGACCGCTACCACGCCTGCAAGGGAAGCGAATGGGATCCCTGGGAATGGGCCCTGATGGGCCATCGGCGCTGTCGGATCGTGGCCGTGCGCGACCGCTTCACGGCCCGGGGCCTGCGGCGGCATGGGATTACCGCCCTGGCACCGGGCAACCCGATGCTGGATGGACTGGAGCCGCAGCCATCGCCGCCGGCCTGGTTGAGCCGGCGCCAG
This sequence comes from Cyanobium sp. LEGE 06143, assembly GCF_015207535.1. NCBI lineage: Bacteria > Bacillati > Cyanobacteriota > Cyanophyceae > Synechococcales > Prochlorococcaceae > Cyanobium > Cyanobium sp. LEGE 06143. Next base: position 13,368 of record NZ_JADEWP010000040.1, read on the forward strand.
CGGCTGCTGCTGCTGCCGGGCAGCCGGGAGCCGGAATCACGGCGCAATGCCGCCAGGCTGCTGGGGGTGCTGGAGGCCTGGGAGCCCGCCTGCCCCACGACGCTGCTGCTGGCGAGTGCGACCAGGCCCGATCCGCATGAATGGGATCAGCTGCTGCGCCGTCATGGCCTGCAGGAGGGCGTGCTGACACCGGAGCTGGAGGCCTGTGGCGCCATTGCCACCTGGCACAGGGGTGAGCTGCAGGTGCTGCTGGGTCCAGAGCGCTTTCAGCAGTGGGCCGGCTGGGCCGAGGTGGGCCTGGCCACGGCCGGCACCGCCACCGAGCAGCTCGCCGGGCTTGGGGTGCCGGTGTTGTCCCTGCCGGGCCCGGGTCCCCAGTTCAAGGCGGGCTTCGCACGGCGCCAGAGCCGGCTGCTGGGCGGCGCCGTTCAGCCTTGCCACACCCCCCGGGAGCTGGCGGAGCGGCTCAGAACGCTCCTGGCCAGCCCGGCCCTGCGGCAGACCCTGGGCCGGACCGGGCGTCGGCGCATGGGAACGAGCGGGGGGAGCCAGCGGCTGGCCGTGCTGCTGGAGCAGCGGCTTCTGCCGGATCCTGACGCCCCGCTGCCGGGCCAGAGGGAACCCGCCCAGCGGTAGAGGAGGAGGGGCTGGGATACTGAACGATCACCCACCAGCGGCGGGCAACTCCATGGCAGGCATCCCTGATCGGGCCTACAACGCGGCCTGCGCCAGGCTGGCCAGCGCCATGGGCGTGAGCCTGGGGGCCGCCCGGCGCCGGGTGGAGATGAAGGCCGCCGCCGTGGCCATCCGCGACACCGCCGGCAAGCAGGCCCTGGCCGAAGAGCTGCTCAGCGAGGCCACCGCCAGCAGCGCCGACAACCACGCCCGGCTCTCCTCCCTGCTGGAGGCGGTAGGCCGCGACGAACACTTCATGCTCGAAGACTGAACGCCCCCGGGGCCCAGTCGCTCAGCGCTGGCCTCCGCTGGAATGCTCGAACAGCAGGTGGAACCGCTGACGATCCAGGTCGGAGAACACCGGCAGACACTGGAAGCAGCGCTCAGCCAGGGCCCAGCGCTCCTCGCGCCGCAGCATCAGCTCCAGCCGGTCGCGGGCGGCCAGCAGATAGCGCACATCGCCGGCGGCGTAGGCCAGCTGGGCCTCGCTGAGGTCCTCCACCTGGCCCCAGTCGGAGCTCTGGGCCCGCTTGTCGAGCTCCACCCCCACCAGCTCCTGCACCACATCCTTGAGCCCATGCCGGGGGCTGTAGGTGCGGGCCAGGCGGCTGGCGATCTTGGTGCAGAAGATCGGCGCCACGGCGATGCCGAGGTTCTCCGCCAGGGCCGCCACATCGAAGCGGGCGAAGTGGAACACCTTCTCGGTGGCGCTGCTCTCCAGCAGAGCCTGCAGCCGTGGCGCCGAGCTCTGACCCCGGGCCAACCGGATGCAGCACACGTTGTCGTCGTCGTCGCAGATCTGCACCAGGCAGAGCCTGTCGCGGCCGTGGATCAGGCCCATGGCCTCGGTGTCCACCGCCAGGGCACGAGCGCCGGCGTAGAGCTCCGCCCAGGTGGCATCGAGATCACCGTCGAAGACGGCGAAGCGCGCCGGGGCGGGGAGGTTGCTGGTGGGAGCTGCGGTCATGGAGGGGCAGGCAAGCGGCTGGGGATCAGGCCCCATGTTGGACGGGCACAGCGGGACTTCCCGGCCCCGGGCCCGCGCCAGCAGAATGGGTCGGGATTTCGGCAGACCATGCTCTCCTCTGGCTCCACCCTGGTGCTCACCCTGTTGATGGCGGTGGGGCTGGTGTTCTTCCTGCGCGCCGCCAGCAAAGACCGCACCACCACCGTGGAGGTGCGGTCCTCCAAGCCGCCCCTGGAGGTGCTCGACAGCCTCAGCGCCTGGCTGCTGCAGCGGGGCTGGATGGCGGAAGCCAGCGACCCCGAACAGCGCTCCCTGCGCTTTCGCGGCCAGGTGCGCTCCAGCGTTCCGCTGGCGCTGCTGCTGTCGCTGCTGGGCGGCGTGGGGGCAGGCGCCCTGGGCCTGGTGATCCGCCAGGTGCAGCCGGGCCTGGTGTGGTGGCCGCTGCTGCTCGTTCTGGTCGGCCCCCTGGCCGGGGTGGTGTATCGGCGCCGCGCCGAGCGGCCTGAAACCGTGGAACTGCGGCTGATCAGCCATGACCAGGCCACCGGCAGTGCCCTGCGCCTGCGGGCCCATCGCGATGAGCTGATCGCCCTGGAACTGGAGCTGGGCCCCAAGCTGGGCCTGTTCAGTGATGGCAACCTGCTGAGCTCGCCGATCTGAACCGCCC
>NZ_JADEWP010000045.1:0-14384 GCF_015207535.1 Cyanobium sp. LEGE 06143
ACCCGCCAGCCTGCCCAGACCCGCCGGCAGCTGGATGACGAGCTGTCGCGGCGGTTCATCGCCCTCGACCCGGCCGGCTATTTCCTGATCAGCGTTGATCCTGAGGCGGGTGAACTGGTGGTGGAGCACTACGGCAACGGCATCGATGAGCGGGGTCTGGCCACTGATCCCGACACCGGCGAAGTGCTGAGCTGCCGCGGCGCAGGCCCGAGGCAGCCGCTGGCGATCTACCGCGGACGCACGGCCAAACAGCTGGGGGTGGTGCTCACTGAGGGAGAGGACCCATCGCCGCTCARCCACCTCGACCACGCCCTCTACCTGGGCAGGGAACTCCAGAAGGCCGAGTGGTGCCTGGAGCAGGGTGTCACCTACATCCAGGACTGAACCAAGCGATCAGGCCGAAATCAGCTCCGGCACTGGTGCGGCAGTGGGCTCGGGAGGTTCCGGTGGAATCTGGGCCAGCTGGGCTTCGATTTCGTTGCGCACAATCGCCCTGTATTCAAGGAAGTGCTCGTTGTGGGCCAGGATGGCAATGAAGCCCTTGAAGCGCTTCGGGTTATGGCGGGCCATGCCGTAGAGGGCCTTCCAGAAGCGGAAGCGGGTGCTGCGGCGGATTCCCTGACGCCAGATGATGATCGCCAGAGCGCGAAGATCAATCCAGCTCACGGGCTTCTTCGGGGTGCCTTCGGGCTCTGGAGTGAGGAACTCTTTGTATTTCTGGGGGGGCAGCTTCAGAAAGTAGTTGTAGACGCGATCAATGTAGGCGTGGGGCTCATAGAGCTTGGAGAAGGCATCCACATATTCATTGGCGATGTCGCGAAGCGGCCTTGTGGGTACAAAATTGAGCAGGTTGGTCTGGTTCACGCCCTTCGCGGCTGACGAATCCTGAATCAGACGCCCTTCCCGCTCGAGACGATGCCAGAGGGCCGTGTTGGGAAGGGCCTGGAGCATGCCCATCATCGCGTGGGGGATGCCGGTGCGGGTCACAAAGTCAACGATGCGATCGCCAGCTCCCTGCTTTTCACCGTCGAAGCCGATGATGAAGCCCGCCATCACCCGCATCCCATAGGATGTGATCTTGTTGACGGAATCGTCCAGGGAACTGCGCGTGTTCTGGAGCTTGCCCGCCACCTCCAGACTGGCTTCATCCGGAGTCTCGATGCCGAGGAAGAGGCTCTCGAAGCGACACTCCACCATCATCTGCATCAACTCATCGTCGGCCGCCAGATCCACCGAGGCCTCGGTGGCGAAGCTGAACGGATAGCGATGATCGATCTGCCACTGTTTCAGCACAGGCAGCAGGCGCTTCACATTGCGCTTGTTGCCGATGAAATTGTCATCCACCAGAAAGACCGAGCGGCGCCAACCGAGGTCGTAGAGCCGCTGCAGTTCGGCAACCAGCTGCTCCGGTTCTTTGGTACGAGGCTTGCGCCCATACAGCACGATGATGTCGCAGAACTCGCACTGGAACGGGCAGCCCCTGGAGAACTGCACCGACATTTCCGAGTAGGCCTCCATTTCCAGGAGGTCGAACCGGGGGATCGGGGTGCCGGTGACATCGGGCTTTTCACCGCCGGAATTGAAGCGCCCCTGCTGATCACCACGCTCAAGGGCCTCGATGAACATCGGCAGGGTGATTTCACCCTCATCGAGCACCTTGAAGTCGGCCAGATCGAGCTCTGGAGCATCAGGGGTGGAGCTGGCGAAGGGTCCGCCCACGGCCACGGGCAAACCCCGCTGCTTGGCCCTGGCGATCTGGGCCGCCATGTCGCCTTTCTGCACGATCATGCCGGAGATCACCACCAGCTCGGCCCAGTCCCACTCCGCCTCGGTCACCTCGCGCACGTTGCGGTCCACGAGCTTCATGGGCCACTCCTGGGGCAGCAGTGCCGCCACGGTGACCATGCCCAGGGGAGGCAGGAGCACCTTGCGGTTCACCAGCTCCAGGATCTTTTCGTAGCTCCAGAACGTCTTGGGAAATTCCGGATAGATCAGCAGGGTGCGCATGGGGGGTCTCGACGTGGCCGGAACAACGGGGCCAACACAGGTGGCCGTCGGAACGTTGCTGAGCTGGGGGGTGCTGAGGTGAAGGGAGCTGACGGAAAGGGTCTGAAGCGGCGGTTCGATCGGCTTCAGGAGAGCGGCTTGGCCGGTTGGGCCGCCTGGGTGGGCCTCCGGACCCATTGTGGGCGCACCTTAGGCAGAAGGCCGGGCCGGTGCCTGGCGAGCCGGGCCTCTGCTGTAATGGGCACACGACTTTGCAGCAGAGGCCACGATGGGTGTAGCGATCTACCTGGGTCTGGTCGGGGGCGGCCTGGTCGCCGCGTTCCTGGGCTCAGTGCTGTTGCGCAGGATCAAGCTGATCTGAGCCGGCTGGCGGCCACGGCATCGCCCACCATGGCTGCGGCGCCCACCACCTCGCCCACGAGGTCGTAGGTGTCCGCTGCGGTGATCCGCACCGGCACCATCGTTCCCGGCGCCGCACAGAGGCCGCCGACGCCCGGGAGCACCCTCACATCCCCGTCCACATCCGGCGCGAAACGGGCACAGCGGCCCAGCATCTCACCGCTGGAAGGGTTCTCCTGCTCAACCAGCACGTCCACGATCCTGCCCACCCAGGCGGCGTTCCGCTCGGCGGCGATCGGTTGCTGCAGGGCCATCAGCCGATCCCTGCGCTGCTCGGCCACGGCCGCCGGCACGGGGTTCGGCAGGTCCACGGCCGCGGTGCCGTCCTCGGGTGAGAACGTGAACACGCCCACGTGGTCGAAGCGCTGCTCGGCCACGAAGTTCAGCAGGTGCTGGAAGTGCTCCTCGGTTTCACCCGGGAAGCCCACGATGAAGGTGGTGCGCAGCACGGCATCGGGAAGCTGCTCGCGGATCCGCTGCAGCAGGTCGCCGCGCACGTTGGCCTGCCAGGGGCGGTTCATGGCCCGCAGCACGTCCGGATGGCTGTGCTGCAGCGGCAGATCCAGGTAGGGCAGCACATTGGCCACGTCCCGGTAGGCCGCCAGCACCTCGGCCGTGAGCCCGGTGGGATAGGCGTAGTGCACGCGGATCCAGGGGATGTCCACCTCTCCGAGGGCCCGCAGCAGCTCGGCCAGGTGGGGCCTGCCGTAGAGGTCGAGGCCGTAGTTGGTGCTGATCTGGCTGATCAACACCAGTTCCTTCACCCCCTGGGCCGCCAGGCTGTGGGCTTCGGCCACGATCGATTCGATCGGCCGGGAGCGCTGGTCGCCGCGCAGCTTGGGGATGATGCAGAAGGCGCAGCGGTAGTCGCAGCCCTCAGCCACCTTGAGATAGGCCACGGCCTCGGAGGTGGTGCGGTAGCGGGGCAGATGCTCGTCGGCCACGAAGGTGGGGGTGGCGCTCACCTGGTTGACCCGCTCGCCGGCCTCCACCCGCTCCAGCACGCTCACGATGTGCTGATAGTCGCCGGTGCCCACGATCGCCCTGGCCTCCGGCAGGCTTTCGAGCAACTCCTCCTGAAAATGCTGGGCCAGGCAGCCGGCGATGATCAGCTCCTTGCCCTGTTCAGCCAGCTCCACCAGGGTGCGCACCGATTCCTCGCGGGCGTCCTGGATGAAGCTGCAGGTGTTCACCACCACCACGCTGGCCTCGCTCTCATCGGCGCTCACGCCGTAGCCCGCCTCAGCCAGCAGGCCGAGCATGTGCTCGGTGTCCACCCGGTTCTTCTCGCAGCCCAGGTGGGCGAAGGCGATGGTGGCCGGGGAGGAGCCGTTGGGGCGCGCGGAACTCATGGGCAGGGGTTGGCCGATCCACCACCCTATGGGGGAGGGGATTGCGCTGGCCCGAGTGTCCTGCTGCGGCGACCATGCCGTTGAGGCGGCTGCGAGAATCCGCGGACTGCCCACCTCCTGCTGTCGATGACCTCCAGCCGACTCAGCGATCGCCTCAACAATTCCCGCCGCCGGGGCGATCCCGGCAAGCGCTGGGTGCGGGTGGTGTTGTCCGTTCTGGCCACGGTGGGCGTGATCGACACGGGCACGATCACCCTGCAGCGCTGGGGCCTGTTCGGCCAGCTGGCCTGTCCGGGCGGCGCTGAGGGCTGCGACAAGGTGTTGAACAGCGCCTGGGGCAGCGTGCTGGGCCAGCCCCTGTCGCTGTTCGGCTTCCTGGCCTACCTGGCCATGCTGCTGATGGCGGTGGTGCCTCTGGTGCTCAAGGGCGACCTGCGCGATCGCCTGGGCTCCCTGAGCTGGTGGGGCATGTTGCTCACCAGCATCGGCATGGCGGTGTTCAGCCTGCTGCTGATGGGCGTGATGGTGCTGAAGATCCAGGCCTTCTGCTTCTTCTGCGTGCTCTCGGCTGTGGTCAGCGTGTCGCTGCTGGTGTTCACCCTGCTGGGCGGCAGCTGGGACGATCGCGGCCAGCTGCTGTTTCGCGGCGTGCTGGTGGCCCTGGCGGTGGGGCTGATCGGCCTCGGTTGGGCCACGGCCGTGGACCGCCCCGTGGTCGAGACCCTGCCTGGGACTCCGCCAGTGGTGGAGACCGAGAGCACCCCCCTGACCCTGGCCCTGGCCGAACACCTCACTGAGACTGGAGCCGTGATGTACTCCGCCTACTGGTGCCCCCACTGCCAGGATCAGAAGGAGATGTTCGGCCAGGAGGCCAGCAAGAAGCTCAAGGTGATCGAGTGCGCCGAGGATGGGGTGGGCAGCCAGAAAGCCCTCTGTGACAGCAAGGGCGTGCAGGGCTTCCCTACCTGGGAGATCAATGGCCAGCTCGATTCCGGTGTAAAGCCCCTGGAGCGCCTGGCCCAGGTGAGTGGCTTCCAGCCCCAAAGCTGACCGGCTTCAGGCCTCGCTGTGCCGATGGCCAGTGGGCCCCTGCTTCACGGCGGCCGTGCTGATCGGCCTGCGGCGGCCCTGGCAGCTGTGCACCCGCCAGAAGGGCTGGCTGCTGGGCGTGTCGGTGCGGAAGTGGCCACCGCGGCTCTCCTGGCGGAACAGGGCGGCCTCCATCAGCAGCTCCGCCAGCACCAGACGCTGGTGCAGCTCCTGGTGCAGGGGCCAGCTCTGCCGAGACGCCTGCGTCAGCTGGAGCCGCTGACCCACGCTTAGTCCCTGAACCCTTTGCCAGCTGGGGTCGTGTTCCAGTCTGAGGCGTTGGCGTCGAATCGTGGTAAGACTCTTCGCCAGGGCCTGGCCCTGGCGTTCCACCCCCGCCACCTGCCAGCACAGCTGTCTGAGCTCCTGGATCTGCTCCTTCAGCGCTGACGACCCCAGCCTCGGTGCGGCGAGGACCCCGGCCACCTCGGCGAGCCCCTCTGGGGCGGCTGAGGGCCCGAGCGCGATCTGGCGCAGCTGCCGGGCGAACACCAGGCACTCCATCAGGGAGTTGCTGGCCAGTCGGTTGGCCCCGTGCACGCCGCTGCAGGCCAGTTCTCCCACGGCATAGAGCCCAGGCAGGGTGGTGGCAGCGGCCAGGTCGGTGCGGACACCGCCCATCCAGTAGTGGGCCGCTGGTGCCACAGGCAACGGCTCTGCTGTGGGCTCCAGTCCCAGCTCCCGGCAGCGCCCCAGGATGGTGGGGAACTGGCGGCTCAGGTGCTCCTGGCCGATCGGCCTGAGGTCGAGCCAGAGATGCTCCACACCCTGCTGCCGCATCCGCCGTGCCAGGGCCCGGCTCACCTGGTCCCTCGGGGCTAGATCCCCCCCCTCCAGTTCCGCCACCGGGCTGGCCCCGCTCCCGTCCAGCAACCGGGYYSYKTMKMMGMGNCANSGCCTCGGAGATCAGGAAATGGGGGGCCCCGGGCAGCATCAGGGCCGTGGGGTGGAACTGCACGAACTCCAGGTCGCGCACCTCGGCACCGGCCTGCCAGGCCATCGCCAGGCCATCGCCGCTGGAATGGGTCGGGTTGGTGGTATGGGCGAACAGATGGCCGCCGCCGCCGGTGGCCAGCACCACGGCCCGGGCCCRCAGCCAGTGGATCTGATCTCCCTCCAGAAGCTGCAGCCCGCAGCAGCGCCCCGCCTCCACCAGCAGCTGCAGGGCTACCACCCCCTGGCGCTGCTCCAGGCCGGGGCGGCGACGCACCTCCCGCTCCAGGGCATCCACGAGGGCGCCGCCGGTGCGGTCCTGGGCGTGCAGCACGCGTCGGTGGCTGTGGGCGGCCTCCAGGGTGGTGCTGAGGGCGGTGCCGTGGCGGTCGAAGGCCATGCCGAGCTCCAGCAGGCGTTGCACGCAGCCGGGGGCCTCATGCACCAGCAGTTCCACGGCCTCGAGGTCGCAGAGGCCGGCGCCGGCTTTGAGGGTGTCGTCGCGGTGGCTGGCAAAGCTGTCGGTGGCGCTGGTCACGGCAGCAATGCCACCCTGGGCCCAGCGGCTGGCGGAGCGGGGTTTGCGTTCCTTGCTGAGCAGCAGCACCCGCAGACCGGCGGGCAGCTCCAGACAGCTCATCAGCCCGGCGGCGCCGCCTCCCACCACCACCACATCCCAGTCACACTGCGCCATGGGTGCTGCGGGCTCGGGGCTGCCGCCGGCATGAAAAAAGCCGCCGGAAAGCCCCGACGGCGTTCAACGGTGCAGGAAGCCTAGGGGCTGGCTTCAGCGGTACTGCCCGTCGTTGATGCGATCGAAGCCCTCGTTCAGGGCAATGGACGCCGGGGTCACGGTGAAGTTGTCCTTGTACTTGTTGAACAGCTCCTTCTGGCGCTCGGTGAGGTCGAGGTTCAGCACGTCATCGACGCTGTCGTAGGGGCCGCCCAGCACGATCTTGCCGGCCAGGGTGGGGTACATGCCGGGGTAGTCCTGGAAGCGGCGCACGGAACTGTTGTTGAGGTCCACCTTGCCGCCGCGTTCAGCGATCTTGTCGTCGGCGGTGTTGCGACGCTCAGCCGCCCCCGCTGCCGGAGGCAGCACCAGGGTGACCAGCAATCCGGCCAGCACAAGACCACTCATCAGCCAGGCAGCCAGCCTTTTCATCACGAGAACTCTCCGGAGAAGGACAGGAACAGGCGGTGGCCGGACCACCGACCGCTAACCGTACAGAAGGGAATCGTCTGAAATCCCCCCAGCCCTTCAGGCATTTGCAGATCTTCAGATCAGGCCGGTGAGGCCCGGGGCCAGCAGAGCCAGCAGTAGAAACAGACCGTCCACGGCCAGGGTGGTGATCAGGGTGGCGCCCACCACCTGACCCAGCTCGCCTCGCTGCCACAGCCAGCGGCTGGCCGCGAGCAGCAGGGCGGCAAAGCCGGCCACCAGGGCCAGGCAGGCCGGCTGCAGCACCTGCAGCCCTGCGGCGTGCAGCACTAGCATCGCCTCGCCGCCTGGGGCGGCGAGGGCCTCGGGCCAGAGGGGCATCAGGCCGGTGGCGGCGATGGCCGCGTCGGTGCTGGCCGTGCCGATCAGGGAACCCAGGTAGAAGCCGCAGGCCAGGCGCCAGCGGCTGCCCAGGCCCGCCAGGGCCAGGGGCAGGGCAAAGGCTTCGATCGGCAGGTGCCAGAGGGGATGCAGACGGGCCCAGCCCCAGAACAGCGAACCGGCCAGCCAGCTGCCGGAGAAGCCCACCAGCAGCAGTCCCAGATGGCGTAGCCGGGGCTCGCTGCGGCGCTCCAGACCCAGGCCGATCGCCAACAGAACAGCGGTGAACAGCACTGAGCTGGCGGGCGCGAACCGCACCCAGGGGGCCTGCAGGAACACCGGCAGGGCCACCAGCACTACGCTGATGACCACCAGGCCGAGGCGGGGCTGCAGCAGCGTCTCAGTCGATGAGGCCTGGGGTCTGGCCGGGCCGGCTCCCACCAGCCCAGGGGTCAGAGCGTCAGAGACGGTCGGTCGAGGCAGTGTGCTGGCGGGAGCCCCGATCACCGTGTTGTGAAGAAAGTTGTGCAACCTTAAGGGGTCTGCAGCACCCGCCTGGCCATAGGGTCGGCCATCGATGCGCGCCCACCGGGATGCAGGCAGCTGGATCGATCGCTGAGGCCGGGCTGCAGCCCGGCCTGCTGGAGGCCTGTTGGCGAGCCCTGGTGCTGGGAGTGGTTCAGGGGCTCACCGAGTTTCTGCCGATCAGCAGCACGGCCCACCTGAAGGTGGTGCCGGTGATGCTCGGCTGGGGGGATCCGGGCGTGGCGGTGACCGCCGTGATCCAGCTCGGCAGCATCGCGGCCGTGGTGGCCTACTTCCGCCATGACCTGCGCGAGGTGCTGGGGGCCATGGGGCGAGCCTGCCGCCACGGGCAGTGGAGCGACCCCTCGGCCCGGCTGGGGGTGGCGATCGGCCTGGGCAGTGTGCCGATCGTGCTGGCGGGCCTGGCCATCAAGCTCTGGGTGCCGGACTTCGACAATTCGCCGCTGCGCAGCCTTACGGCCATTGCGGTGGTGTCGATCGTGATGGCGCTGCTGCTGGCCCTGGCCGAGGCCCTGGGTCGCCGTCGCCGCCAGCTGGTGGCCGTGCGGCCCTGGGACGGGATCCTGGTGGGCCTGGCCCAGATGCTCGCCCTGGTGCCCGGCGTGTCGCGCTCCGGCAGCACGCTCACCGCGGCCCTGTTCGATGGCTGGCAGCGGGCCGATGCCGCCCGCTTCTCCTTTCTGCTGGGCATCCCGGCGATCACCCTGGCCGGGTTGGTGCAGCTCAAGGACGCCCTCGAGGCTCCGGCTGCAGGCGGCGTGATTCCGATGCTGGTGGGCATCGCCTCGGCGGCTGTGGTGTCCTGGGCGGCCATCGCCTGGCTACTGCGCTATCTGCAACGCCACAGCACCTGGCTGTTCGTGGGCTATCGCCTGCTGTTCGGCCTGGCCATCCTGCTGGGCCTGCGCGCCACAGTGGGGCCGTGAACGCGGACTTCTGAACAGCAGCGACCATGTGGAACGAACCTTCCGCCGGGATCGCTCTGGCCGGGCCGTCCGGCGAGCCCCTCAGCCTGCCCCAGCCGGCGGTGGTGGCCAGCGTGGAGCCCGAGTCGATCGGGGCCGAGCTGGGCGTTGAGCCCGGCGACCGCCTGCTCAGCATCAATGGCCGCCGTCCCCGCGATCTGATCGACCTGCAGATGCTGGTGGGGGAGGAGGAGCTCGTGCTGGAGATCCAGGATCCAGGCGGCACGCTCCACACCGTGGAGCTGGAGAAGGATCTTGACGCGGGCCTGGGACTGGTGTTCACCGAGGCTCTCTTTGATGGCCTGCGGCAGTGCAACAACGCCTGCGCCTTCTGCTTCATCGACCAGCAGCCCCCCGGGCGCCGCCGCAGCCTCTACCTCAAGGACGACGACTACCGGCTGAGCTTCCTCTACGGCTCCTACCTCACCCTCACCAACCTCACCCCAGCCGACTGGCAGCGGATCGAGCAGCAGCGCCTCTCGCCCCTGTTCGTGTCCGTGCATGCCACCGATCCGGAGCTGCGCAGCCGCCTGCTGGTGAACCCGCGGGCCGGGCAGCTGCTGGAGCAGCTGCGCTGGTTCGCGGCCCGCGATCTGCAGATCCATGCTCAGGTGGTGGTGTGCCCCGGCCTCAACGATGGCCCTGCCCTGGAGCGCACCCTGCGGGATCTGGCCGGTTTCGGCGGCGGCGACTGGCCGGCGGTGCTCTCGGCGGCCGTGGTGCCCGTGGGGCTGACCCGCTTCCGCCCCAAGGACGATGCCCTGCGGCCGGTGGACCGGGCCTGTGCCCGCCAGGTGGTGGCCCAGGTGGAGGCGCTCCAGGCCGAGTTCGAGCCGGCCCTGGGCAGCCGCTTCGCCTGGCTCTCCGACGAGTGGTATCTGCTCGCCGGCCTGCCGCTGCCGCCGCGGCGCGCCTACGAGGACCTGCCGCAGCAGGAGAACGGCGTGGGCAGCATCCGCGCCTTCCTCGAGGCCCTCGATGCGGCTACCGCCGCCCTGCCCCGCCGCCTGGATCGCCCCCGCGGCCGCAGCTGGGTGGTGGGCCGGCTGGTGGCCGAGGCCCTGCAGCCCGTGGTGGATCGCCTCAATGCCGTGGAGGGCCTGGAGCTGGTGCTGCACGGGCTGGAGAGTCCCTACTGGGGGCAGCAGCAGGTGGTGACCGGGCTGCTCACCGGCTCCGACCTGCTGGAGGGCTTGCGGGGCGCCGACCTCGGCGAGGCGCTGCTGCTGCCGAGCGTGATGCTCCGCCAGGGGGAGCCGGTGTTCCTCGACGACATGACCCTGGAGCAACTGCGTTCGGCCCTGCCCGTTCCCGTGCTGCTGGTGGGGAGTGCGGCCGATCTTGTGGCCTGCTGTATCGGCAGTGACGGGCTGGATCCTTAAACTCCGGCAGAACCGTAAGGACTCCGGCGTGTCCCGACTCGCATCCCGCCTGGCCTTGCTGGGCGTTCTGGGCCTGCCCCTGACCACTGGGCTGCTGGGGCCCGTTGGCGCCCTGGCCCAGGAGGAGTCTCCTGAGGCCGGTCTGCCGGAAGCCGGCGAGGCCGAGCTGCCCGAGGCCACTGCGGCCACCGAGGCCCTGCCCCTGGCCCCGGACGTCAAGGGCGAGCGCCCGCGGCTCAATCCGGCGCTTGTGACCCCGGCGGCCACCGAACTGCAGCCTGGTCTGGAAGATCTGCCGGCCCCGGACTCCCTCGCCCTGCCCACACGGCCGGAGCAGGTGGTGATCCAGGAACTGCGGCCCCTGACCCTGGTCCAGGTGGAGAACCTCGCCGAGGTCAACAATCCCAACCTCAAGGCGATCGCCTCCCAGGTGGATCAGGCCCAGAGCGCCCTGCGTGCCCAGATCGCCCTCTGGTACCCCAGCATCGATCTGAACGCCAATGCGCTGCCTTCCTTCAGCTACTCAAGGCAGCGCAACAGTCTGAGCAATGGTGACGTCGAGACCCGTACCCAGGACCGCTGGGCAGCGGGTCTGGCGATCACCGCCCAGTGGGCCCTGATCAACCCGCAGCGCACGCCCTCGATCGCGGCGGCCCGTGATGAGTTCGAGAGGGCCAAATACCAGTATGTGATCGCCCTGCGGGATCTGCGTCTGCAGGCCGCCCAGCTCTATTTCACCCTGCAGCTGCGCGATGATCAGGTGAGGATCGGCCAGCAGTCGGTGCGCGCCTCCCTGGTGAGCCTCCGGGATTCCCGGGCTCGCTTCCAGGCGGGGGTGGCCACCAAGCTGGAGGTGCTTGAGGCCGAAACCCAGCTGGCCCGCGACCAGCAGCTGCTCACCGCGGCCCTGGCGGAGCAGTCGATTTCCCGCCGCCGCCTCGCTGCCCTGCTCGACCTGCCCCAGAACGTCACCGCCACCGCGGCCGATCCGTCCCGGGTGCTGGGGGTGTGGCAGCCCTCGATCCAGGAGAGCATCGTGGCGGCCTACGCCTTCCGCGAGGAGCTCGACCAGATCCTGCTGGACATCTCCATCTCCAACAGCAACGCCAACGCCGCCCAGGCCGCCAGCCAGCCCTTCCTGAACGTCTTCGCGGAACTCGGCTCCGACTTCGACAACGGCGGTCAGGACGTGGGTGACATCACTGTTGATTCCTCCAGAAGCTTCGACACCCGCGTGGGGCTCAATTTCAGCTGGAGCCTGTTTGATGGCGGGGCGTCGGCGGCCCAGGCCCGTCAGAGCCGCCAGCGGGCCCAGCAGAACCGCTTTGAGTTCGCCGACCGCCGCGACTCGATTCGCGAGGAGGTGGAGGAGAGTTTCTACAATCTCGAAAGAAACAACCGCAACATCACCACCGCGGCCCGCGAGGTGATCTCCGCCCGGGAATCCCTGCGGCTGGCCCGGTTGCGCTTCCAGGCCGGCGTCACCACCCAGCGGGAGGTGGTGGACACCCAGCGGGACCTCACCCAAGCCGAGGTGCGCTACGCCGAAGCCATCACCGAATACAACGTGAACCTGGCCGAGCTGCGGCGCGGCACCGGTCTCGATCAGATCACCACCTGTCCGGCCCGCAGCCTCTCGCCGATCAAGCCTGAGCCAGCCGCCGACATTCCAGTTGAGCCCACCCCTCTGCTGCCGGCCTGCCAGGCCGCTGTGCCCGGGCCGGCCTGATCGGTGGCCACGGCCGAGGCTCCGATGCAGGCCCAGGGCCTTGGCCTGGCGCGCACCCTGCGCCTCGGCCTCTTCCAGGGCTGCCTCGGCTGTCTGGCGGTGATCTTCGCGGGCCTGCTCAACCGGGTGATGATCAGCGAGCTCAACATCCCGGCCTTGCTGGTAGGGGTCGCCCTGGCCTTTGAGCAGTTCGTCTCGCCGGCCCGGGTGCTGGTGGGTCAGGTGTCCGATGCCCACCCCCTGGGCGGTCGTCACCGGCTCCCCTACATCTGGATGGGCACGGCGGCCTTCTGCACCCTGGCCGTGCTCTCGATTCCCCTGATCTTCCACGTGGCTCGCCTGCTGCAGACCGGCGAGGCCCACACCATCACGGCGGGGGTGCTCGCCCTCTGCGGCCTGTTTGCCGCCTACGGGCTGGCCATTTCCACCGCCTCCACGCCCTACCTGGCCCTGGTGATCGACCGCACCAACGAGCAGGAACGCCCCAGGGCGGTGGGCATCATCTGGTGCCTGCTCACGGTGGGCATTGTGGCGGGCGCCATCAGCATCGCCATCGGTCTGCGCGGCCTCGATGGGGTGGAGGACCCCGCCGTGCTCGAGCCGGCTCTGTTCGCCTTCATGGTGAGGGTGGTGCTGGCGGTGCTGCTGATCACCCTGGTGGCCACCGTGGGCATGGAACGTCCCCGAACGGGTCAGCAGCTCAGCACGGCGGACGCTCGCCAGGATTCGATCACCCTGAAACAGTCGTGGGCCCTGATCACCTCGAGCCGCCAGGTGCTGGTGTTCTTCCTGTTCCTGGTGCTGTTCACCCTGGCGCTGTTCCTGCAGGACCCGATTCTCGAGAGCTACGGGGCTGAGGTGTTCGGGATGCCGATCGCGGCCACGGCCTCGCTGAATGCCCTGTGGGGAATCGGCACCCTGTTGGGCCTGCTACTGGCCGGTCTCTGGATCGTGCCCAAGGCCGGCAAGCTGGCCACGGCACGGCTCGGCTGCCAGCTGATCCTGGCGAGTCTGCTGTTGTTGATGGCGGCGGGCGCCCTGGGTCAGATCCCGGTGTTACAGGTTGTGATGGTGCTGTTCGGGCTGTCGGCCGGCATCGGCACCAACAGCGCCCTGGTGCTCATGCTGGATCTCACCCTTCCCCAGGCGGCCGGCACTTTCATCGGGGTCTGGGGTCTGGCCCAGGCCATGTCCAGGGCCCTGGGCAAGGTGATCGGCGGCGGCCTGCTCGATCTGGGGCGTTGGCTTCAGGAGATCAGCGGACTGTCGCCAGGCCCTTTGCCCCCCTTCGCCCTGGTGCTTGGCGTCGAGGCCCTGGTGGCGCTGGCGGCCCTGGTGGCGCTGAGCCGCGTCAACCTGCGCCAGTTCAGGGAGGATACGGGCAGAAGTCTCAGCAAGGTCCTGGCCCTCGAGATTGGATGACCACAAMACCCACCCGCCCTGCTCTGGATCCAAGGCTTGCAGCCCTGCTCGATCGGGTGGCCGAGCGGCAGCGCGCGGATTTCGGTCATGCCGTGTCGGATCTGAAGGCCGACGGCAGCCTGATCACGGCCTGTGATCGCTGGAGCGACGCCACCCTGGTGCAGGGGCTGGGTGAGCTCTTCCCCAGGGAGGGAGTGCTGAGCGAGGAGGGCGACAAGCATGTCCCCCGGAGCGAGGCCTTCTGGGTGGTTGACCCCCTGGACGGCACCACCAATTTCGCGGCGGGCATCCCCTACTGGGCCATCTCGCTGGCCCGTTTCGAGGCAGGGCGGCCGGTGCTGGCCGTGCTGGATGTGCCGCCGCTGCGCCAGCGCATCGTGGCGGTGCGGGGCCAGGGGGCCTGGCGCAATGGCAAGCCCCTGCATCCCCCCTCGCTGCAGGCCCATCCCGCCGGCTGTGCCTCCCTCTGCAGCCGTTCGATCGGGGTGCTGCAGAATCTTCCCAACCGCCGCTTCCCCGGCAAGATCCGCCTGCTCGGGGTGGCGAGCCTGAACCTGGTGAGTGTGGCCATGGGCCAGACCGTCGCGGCCCTGGAGGCCACGCCCAAAATCTGGGACCTGGCGGCGGCCTGGCTGGTGCTCGATGAACTCAGTTGTCCGCTGCGCTGGCTGCTGCGTTCGCCTGAGCAACTCCAGCCCGGCAGCGATCAGACCCTGGCCGACTATCCTGTGCTGGCGGCCGATCGCGGCACAACGCTGGAGCGCTTCATGCCGTGGGCGGACGCTCTGGTGACGCTCAAGCCTGAAGCACAGGCAGAGGAGGGCTGAGCAGGTGCTATGGTTTTGAACTGCTCCGAGAGGTGAAGGCCGCGAGGCTGGAACCAGAGAGGAGCAGGCTTACAGAGATGGAAGAGCGCCTGCGAGAGCGGCCCTTCGGTGCTGTAGGTTTCTTTGGTCGCTGCGAGGCGACAGCCACCGAGAGCTTCTGGAAACGGGAGTGGAGGTAGCAGAACCTGGA
>NZ_JADEWP010000062.1:0-12193 GCF_015207535.1 Cyanobium sp. LEGE 06143
CCCACCTGTTCGGCAGCGGCGAGAAGATCTCAATCGCCGTGAAGTTCGAGGGCATGGGCCCCAAGATCCTCGATCCGCGCCTGGCGCCGATCGAGCCGCTCTGAGCCGAGGCCTTGGACGTTCCCGGCATTCCTGCGGTGCTCTCGGCCGCCCTGGCCGCCGTGGCGAGGGACGGGGCGGCAGCAGAGCAGCGGCTGGCCCTGGTGGGGGGCGCCGTGCGTGACCTGCTGCTGCACCGGGTGCACAACGACCCCTGGCGCGGCGTGCCTGACCTGGATCTGGTGGCGGATGGGGCTGCAAGCGCCCTGGTGCGGCGGCTGGAGGCGGCCCTGCCGCCAGGGGCGCTGCGGGGGGCCCAGGAGCACGGGGCCTTCGGAACGGTGGAGCTGGAACTGAACCTCGACGGGCAGACGGTGCTGCTGGATGTGGCCACCGCCCGCCGCGAGACCTACCCGCAGCCGGGCGAGAACCCCAAGGTGGTGCCGGGCCTGCTCGCCGACGACCTGGCCCGCCGGGATTTCACGATCAACGCCATCGCCCTCGACCTGGCCAGCGGCGAGCTGCTCGACCCCCATGGCGGCCAGGCCGACCTGCAGCGGCGGCAGCTGCGGCTGCTGCACCCCCACAGCCTGCGGGATGACCCCAGCCGGCTGGTGCGCGGCGCCCGCTATGGGGCCCGGCTGGGGTTCCAGCTGGAGGCCGGCAGCCAGGAGCAGGCCCGTCGCACCCTGGCGGCCTGGCCCTGGGCCTGGCAGTCCGGCGAACGCCCTGGACAGGCGCCAGCGGCCCTGGGCACCCGGCTGCGCATGGAGCTGGAGCTGCTGCTGCGGCGGGAACCCTGGCCCCGGGCCCTGGCGCTGCTGCAGGACTGGGGTGGTCTGGCCCTGCTGGATGCCCAGCTGCAGGCCGATCACCACTGGCACCGCCGCCTGCGCTGGGCCCAGCGGGCCAGCCTGCCGCTGATGGTGGCCCTGGTGGCCGGGGCCGCCGATCCCCTCGCCCTGGCGGAGCGCCTGCAGCTGCCCCACCGCCAGCACCGCCTGCTGGCCCAGTGGCTGGAGTTGCGGGCCGCCCTGGCGGCGCTGGGCAGCGAGGCTGCGCCGCGCTCTGTGGCGTCCTGGTGTGCCGTGCTGGAGACCCCCGGGATCGCCCCCGAGGCCGTGGCGCTGGCGTTGGTCACGGGCATCGGCGCTCGTCGGCCGCTGCTGCGCTGGTGGCTGCGCTGGCGGGGCCTCCGGTCGCCGCTGGGGGCCAGGGAACTGATCGCCGAGGGGCAGGCGCCGGGGCCTGAGCTGGGGGAGCGGCTGCGGCAGCTGCGGCAGGAGCGGCTGGAGCAGGAGAGGCTGTAGTGGAAGATCAATAGTGGGAGATCGGTGGAATCCTGGGGAGACAAGCCACTGCCCCCCGTGGATTCATTCAGCGGTCGCCATCCCCGAACCGCAACCGAGGTGTTCTGGGTGTTCCTCAGGCTTGGCCTCACCTCCTTCGGCGGGCCTGTTGCCCATCTGGGCTATTTCAGGGCGGAGCTCGTCGAGCGGCGGCGATGGCTGGCTGAGGACCAGTTCGGCCAACTGCTGGCGATCTGTCAGTTTCTGCCAGGCCCAGCCAGCAGCCAACTGGGTTTCTGTCTGGGCCTGCTGCGCGCAGGCTGGTGCGGAGCTCTCGCCGCCTTTCTGGGCTTCACCTTGCCGTCAGCCCTGCTGCTGGTTGGGTTAGCAACAGCAATTCACGGCCTCAAATTGGTGGCCTGTGCGGTCGTGGCCGATGCGGTACTGGGCATGTGGCGGAAGCTATGCCCCGATACGGCCACACGCACCATTGCCATCCTCGCCGCAGCCAGTCTGCTTCTCGTAGGTGCAGCCTGGGCTCAGATCATCGTCGTCGGATTGGCGGCTCTGGCAGGAACATTCCTGCGCAGCGGCAGGGGCAATCGGGATGGAGGCGGCAGCGGTGACGGCGTCGCCATTCCCGTGCCGTACGGGACTCAAACCGGTGGATGGCTCATCCTGGCCTTTGCCGCGCTGCTCTCCGGCCTGCCGCTGCTGGCCATGGCCGGTGACGGGTTGCCTGCCGTGGCAAACGCTTTTTATCAGGCTGGAGCCCTGGTGTTTAGCGGCGGCCACGTGGTAGTGCCCTTGCTTGAAGACTCGGTTGTCGCCACCGGCTGGGTGACACCTGAGCAATTCCTGGCCGGCTACGGGGCGGCCCAGGCCATGCCTGGACCCATGTTTGCCTTGTCGGCCTATCTGGGGGCTGTGATGGGGGTGGGCAGCAGTCCCAGTGGGACGGCTGCCGTGGCCCTGGTGTTCATGTTCCTGCCAGGCTTTCTACTCGCCGCAGGCCTGCTTCCCTTCTGGCATGCCGTGTCGCACAGTGCCACGCTGGCCCATGCCATCGCCGGCATCAATGCAGCCGTGGTGGGCCTGCTGGGGGCCGCCCTGTATCAACCGGTTCTGGTGTCTGGCATCAAGGGACCAGGGGATGTGGCGATTGCCCTGATTGCCTTCGGACTGCTAGCCATCTGGCGCGTCTCCCCGTTGCTGGTGGTGGTCTGGTGCCTGCTTGCCAGGGCGTTACCGCTCGGGATCTAGGCCTTGGGCGCTGGACAGAACGACCGATGGGCAGACAAGGGCACCATTAAGGGTTTGCAGAAAAACCAGCTGAGCAGCCGCGTTCCCCCATCCAACGCGCTCACAACAGCTGATCGGAAAGGATTACGGCGGTTCAGCAAATCATCGGGCGCTGTCAACCGACAATGAAGTTGACCGGCGGCGGCGACAACCCTTGATCGCAATCAGGAAGTCGGCGCCCTGCTCCGCAAGGAAGAGAAAAGCGGGCGATTCCCGTGCAGGGCTTCCGCCTGCACCAGCACGTCGCTGAGCTCGATCTCGCTGAGAGGCCGTTTGAGGTCGGCTGTCTCGCTGCTCTCGTCAGTGGCATAGGTGGTCTGGGCAATCGCCACCCCCAGTTGGGGGGATACAGGCTTACCTGAGTAAAGAACGGCGCTGCGGCACCAGGCGCCTGATCGATCGAGCTGCGCGCTTCTTGCCGTCGCAGAAGAGAGTGTCAACGCCATTCGCCAGGGTGGACTGCCGGCTCCTCCACTGGAGCAGCAGGGTGATCAGATCAACAGCGTGGTCAGGCTGGCCATGACGGGAGAGTCGGGCATGGAAAAAGACAATTCCCGTGGCCCAAATCCCATGCCGAAAGAATCAGCCAGACCAATTTAGCCATGCAGTTAATCGACCCTGTGACCTGAGCAGGTTGCCCAGAGGCGTGACCAACTGGCAGGCTCCCGTGAACACCACCGAGACGAAACAACTGAAATCGGGCATTCCGGGCCGCTGAATCACCGAAATCCGCCCAATACTGCGAATAATCGGCTCGCGGGATGGGAAACCGCGGCCTCTCAGGCGATTATCCCGTAAACTCATAAGGACTGGTTCAGTTTTTAGGTCCACGTCACGACCACCAAACAAACCCCATGCAGGCAGCTCAGGCCAGAGCGCCTGTGACACACTTTGAAACACACCTGGTGAGCGGGCTGGCAGGACTGGTGATTGGTCTCGGCAACCACGTTTAAGATGCCGCGGGGTGTCCGTGCTGGCGCAACGCCCGCAGGGAAATCAGTTGCAGGTGCATAATGAKTTGATCTGAGTACTKGTYCCWTGACAGTCGGCAAACTTCTTTCAGGCACGGCGGTGGGGCTTCTCTTCGTCGGTATCCTTGTGCTGTTCACCGACGTGGATGTGGCAATGGTTCGCTGGTTCAACTGTGGCCCCTGGTCCTCCGAAGTGTCCCGTCAGGAATTTGAGTGCAGCTGATCGGTGGCCCACCTAGCAGCGGGGCACCCCTTCCATACACATCCCCACAGCCAACTTCAACACCTGTGGCGGCTCTCCCGAAAATGCGGGAGTCGTCGGTAGATCGATGATCGCCGTGTGAGCGGCTACGGAATATTTAGGGAATGCCGTCCGCACAGGTACCAGGGTAGACATGAAAATCCTCCTCACCTGCAACCAGCATTCCAGCGGACGTGCCTGAAGGGATACCCTCCAAAGCATTACAGGACCAGACAGCTCAGCTAGGAATATCCCTAGACTTGAGCTTATAATGCCTGGCGCGAGACCCGCCCGCGCAGATACCTGTGCAAAAGTGCGCAACCTGCATATCGGCACATCCCGCACGGCGACGACAACACTGCAGCAACATGTACTGAGCCACCTAAGAGGTGTTAGCCAGTTCACAAAGAAGCCTGGCCAGGGCATGAAGATAAGCCGGGCGGGCGGGAGAAACTTGCTTGCTCTTCTTGACCGGCAAGCTCAGTTTATGTCACAGCTGAAGACGCAGGAGTCTTCTAACGTGCTGATGCAGATTAGGCTCCTGGCTTACAATGCATTAATTCGCTCTGCCACCCACAAATAGAAAGCCTATAAAGCTCTTATTCAATACCTGGATGGGTTCTCAAAAGTTTATAGTGGGTCAGTATATATCTCCTGTGAAGGCCTCGCTGAAAGCAATAGCGCCTTAAATTGCGAAGACGGTTGCTACCTTGACTGCCCCCCCCGTTCGTGACTTTGCTTAGGGCTATTGGAGAGCTCGGCAGGCATGAACCAAGAATCGTTGCCTGCTTTCGCGATCCCATCCCACTACTTGCCTCCAGGTACGCGCGTTGTCTTCGTCAGCGCGCCATCAAACAGATGCTACATCTAAACATCAAAACATACATTCAGAATCAAGTTACGCTTGATAGACATCCTCCCTATCTATCAGCGTTTGCCAGCGCAGTCCACGCGAGATACTTACAGTTTCTTGAATCCGAATGCACAGTGACGGCTGTTGGCTTTCAGCAGCTCATTCGATCGAAAGATGTCTTCGACTTAATGAGAGTACCATTCCAAGAAAAGCTCTCTCTGGAGAGCCTTCCATTAGAGAATCACACAGTCTTTGACAAGCTGACAAAGAACTATGTCGAAGATCGCATACGTGATTCTCTAGGAGGTCATGGCTACCTATCGCTCATCAAGAGAAGCCAGCTATTTATGTAGCTTGCATTAAGTTCATGACTATCGAGCTTGTCCAGGACTCGTGCCACTAGGGTGACATTTGAAATCCAGCCCATCTGTGAGAGAATGGCCCACTGATCGCAAGCCAAGACTAGATTGATGGGCGGCAAACAGCTCGGCTTTTCTGATTACGAGCAGACGATCGCCAAGAAGCACACCAAGCGTGATAATTTCCTGGCGGAGTTGAAATCGGTGGTTCCCTGGCAGGCACTGATTGAGCTGATCAAGCCCTGTTGCCCAAAAATGAACAAGCAGGGCGGAAGGCCTCCGTACCCGCGGCCCACCATGCTGCGGATCCGCCTGATTCAGCAGTGATGCTGCTTCAGCGTTCCAGTAATGGAGGATGCCCTGATCGAGGTGCCGACGATGCGGCGGTTTTCGGGGATCGACCTCACAGCACCGACAAGCACCGCAACAAGACCTGGGTGTCTGAGACCAGTCCATGAGGGCACTTGGATCATCCGCCGCGCATTCAGCCTGCGGAACTGATGACGCCAGAGCTTCTTTGCCCCACCCCCTGCCCCTAGGATCCACCCAGCTGATCGCCCCGCTTGGCCGCTGTGACGCCCTGCCCAGTGGTGGTGGCCGTGCCAGCCCGGCTGGAGTCCTCTCGGCTGCCGGGCAAGGTTCTCGCCGACATCGCCGGCCGACCAATGCTGCGCCACGTGCTCGAGCTCTGCAGCCATGCCCGGGGGGTGGACCACGTGGTGGTGTGCACCGACAGCGAGCTGGTGCGGGAGGCAGCGGCCGCCTGGGGGTTTGCGGCCCTGATCACCTCTCCGCGCTGCAACAGTGGAAGCGAGCGGCTGGCCTCGGTGGTGGAGGAGCTGGTGGAAGCCGGTGGCGGCCTCGCCGCCGAAACCCTGGTGATCAATGTGCAGGGGGATCAGCCCCTCCTCGATCCCAGCATCATCGAGGCGATGGTGGAGCGCTTCCAAGCCCTGGGGGCTCCGCCGGTGCTGACGCCCGTGTACCCCCTTGAGGCCGCCAAACTCCACGACCCCAACGTGGTGAAGGTGCTGCGGGCCTTTGACGGCCGGGCCATCACCTTCTCCCGCAGTGCCATGCCCCATGTGCGCGACCTGCCGCCCGAGCTCTGGGCCAGCCGCACCATCTACTGGGGCCACGTGGGCCTTTACGGCTACCGAGCGGATGTGCTGGCGGGTTGGGGGGCGTTGCCGCCTTCGCCATTGGAGGAGCTGGAAAAGCTGGAGCAACTGCGGCTGATCGAGGCCGGCGTGCCGATCGCCACCTTCGTGGTGGAGCAGGACTGCTTTTCGGTGGACACCCCCGAACAGCTGGAGCAGGCCCGCCGGCTGCTGGCCCCCAAAGCCTGATCAGCCGTTGCCGTCTCACCAGCCCTTGTCCCGCGTCAAGCCCTTGGCTAGCCGACTTCATTGTCGGCGGATTCTCTGTTCGCGGTGGTGTTCCTGGTGGGGATGGAGCAGGGCCTGTTCCCCAGCTACCGCTCCATGGAGGATCCCTCGGCGATGGAGGAGGAACGCCGCCTCTGGGGCGGCATGCGCGAGCCGGCGGTGCTGTCAGTGTTCCTGGCGGAGTGGCCCCAGGAGCTGGTGCAGGGCGACATCCCCCGCAGCGGCGGAGCCGCCATCCGCCGCGATTAGCGGCTGGATCGCCTCACCCGGGTGGATCGCCAGGAGAGCCGCCAGGTGGTGGCAAAACCTGGGCGGTGGGGGATCGGCTGCGCCACAGCTCCTTCGGGGATGGGCACGTGACCCACCTGTTCGGCAGCGGCGAGAAGATCTCAATCACCGGGAAGTTCGAGGGCATGGGCCCCAAGATCCTCGATCCGCGCCAGGCGCGGATCGAGCCGGTGGAAAGGCCGTGGTCAGGTCGTGCGAATCCGCTGCAATAAGCTGAATGAAAACCGTGCTGGCTCCCATGAAGGTCGTTGTTGCAGTTCCTGCACGCTTGGAATCCTCACGATTACCCCGCAAAGTTCTCGCCAACATTGCTGGAAAACCGATGCTTCAACACGTCCTTGAACGCTGCCAGAAGGCCTCAACTCCAGATGCAGTAGTGCTTTGCACCGACAGCATTGAGCTACAGGAGTTAGCGCTAGAATGGGGATGCAGCGTTGTCATGACAAGTGCGGATTGCGCCTCAGGCAGCGAGCGGATTGCTTCTGTAGTCGATCATTTGATTGCCTTGGTTGATGGGGTCAGCAGCGATACGTTAGTCATTAATGTACAAGGAGACCAACCCTTTATCGATCCATGTGCTGTGGATTCAATGACCATGGAGTTTTGCTCCCGTCAGCCAACTCCGGATGTATTGACCCCCGTTTACCGGATGGCTGCTGAGCGGATTCACGATCCTGATGTCGTCAAGACACTGGTATCAGCAAATGGCAATGCCATATATTTCTCGCGAGCCGCGATTCCTCACGTCCGTGGAGTGCCGCCGAGCGAATGGCATGCACATGCTTCCTATTGGGGCCATGTCGGCATCTATGGCTACCGGGCCGATGTACTTCAGCGATGGCTAGATCTACCGTATTCACCTTTGGAGAAAGTTGAGATGCTCGAGCAACTTCGCCTGCTCGAAGCGGGCATCCAAATCGGCACCTTTCCCGTCGAAAGCGAATCTCTTTCTGTTGACACATCGGAGCATTTAGCCATCGCACGAAGAAAGGCGATTCACTACCGACCAGGACAAGAGATATAGTGTTGCTGCTGCACAAGGGTGATACCATGGCTGAAGCCCTCCCAGCTAACCATGACCCTTACGATTCCCGTATTCGTTGGATACGACATGCATGAGCGTGTGGCCATGAATGTTTTAATTGATAGTCTCTACCAGCACAGCAGCGTGCCGCTTGCCATCACCCCCATCGTGATGCGGCAATTACATGGTGTCTTCCATCGAGAGCGCAACCAGAAACAAAGCACAGAGTTTTCGTTCACCCGATTTCTTGTTCCCTACATGATGGACTATAAAGGCTGGGCAATTTTTATGGACTGCGACATGCTGTGCCGTGGCGATATTGCCGAACTGTGGGGTCTATGCGACGACAGGTATTCCTTGATGTGCGTCCAGCACGTCCACGAACCTACGGAGAAGACAAAGTTTCTGGGATCTATTCAGACGCGGTATGAAAAGAAAAACTGGAGCTCGCTTATGTTGTTCAATTGTGAACGCTGCCAGGCACTCACTCCCGAATATGTCAACACAGCCACTGGCCTTGCATTGCATCGGTTTGAATGGCTTGAAAGCGGGCAGATCGGCGCGCTGCCAGCCGATCGTTGGAATCATCTGATCGATGTACAGGCAGCTGCCGATGCTCCCGTCGAGCAAGGTGGGCCTGCGTTGGTTCACTGGACCTTGGGGGGACCCTGGTTCCGTCAGTACCGCTTTGGTGGCGGCAGACTGGCTACGGAGTGGTTTGCCGCCAGGGATGAGGCTTTTCGACTATGGGAGTAAGGCATTGGGCAACCGCATCGGTGACTGTCAGGGAAGGTGTCATTCCTTGGCTGCCATTCAGACGGCCTCGATTAAGGGTAGCGCGAGGATCGGATCGGGCTCCTCTGGTGGCTTGTTGATCCACACTTCTTCGGGTTGGCGCCAGCAGCGAGTGGATCGGCTCCAGCGTGTTGGATTTGCCCGGCGGGCTGTCTCGTAGACATCAGTTCGCTGCTGGCAAATTGCCGTGGCGGCTCCGCTGTGACGCTGATGGGGCGTGACGAATCTGATGCCGCTATGGCGGTGCCGGTGGTTGTACCAGTCCACAAACCCCGCTACCCACTCGCATGCCTCGTCCTTGCTGGCAAATGGCCGGCTCGGGTAGTCGGGCCGGTACTTGACCGTTCGGAACAGGGATTCTGAGTAGGGGTTGTCGTTTGAGACCCTTGGCCTGGAAAAGGATCTGAGCACTCCCATCTCCTCCAGCCGTGATTCCAGCGTTGCCCCGCGCATGGCATTGCCGTTATCGGCGTGGAGGATCAGTGGCGGCTGCTGGCACTGGTGGCAGCCAAAGCCCCTGGGCCGCCCAGGGCTGTTTCAAAGTCTTAACTCGAGCTTGGTTCTGGCTTTCTCGTCGCCATCGCCAGTAGCGCTTTGATGTCGTGAGTTACGGCCTGCATCCCGGCACGAATCGACTCAAAACCCGCCAGTCGCAACAGGTTCAGCGCTGCCGTTCGCAGCGTGGCCATGGCTCCAGCGCCATTGCCCCGGTACCGGTGGGCGTCTTCATGGAGCTGGGTGTCGCGGATCCAGTGCCAGCCCTCAATGCTCCAGCGGTCTCGCACCAGTTGCAGCAGAGCTTCTGGAGTGGTCCGCAGGCTGGTGAGGAATCGGTGCGTGGCATGGAAAGGCTTGTCCCCGCGGGTGCCGGTGGCTGTCACCTCCACGATCCAGCTGGTGCCGCTCCACTCTGTTCTGATGTGCTCCGGGGCCTGTTTGGCGCGGAGCGTCCAGGTGATTGCACGACCATGACCCTCCTCGAAAACACTTGCCTCGACAGGGATGTGGCGTTTCCCCTGGAACTGGCTCCTGATCTGGCGATGCAGTGTCTTCTGATTCCCCTTGACGGTCAGGAGGAAGTCGGCCCCCTGCTCCTGGAGCTGTTGAAAAACGGTTTCTGGGTGTGGAGGGCATCCGCCTGGATCAGCACCCCTTCGAGATCCAGCTCCCCGAGCAGTTGCCAGAGCACTGCCCGCTCGTGGTTCTCACCGGTGGCGTAGCAGGCTTGAGAGATCGCCACACCCAAGGCAGCCGAGTACAGCGTCACCTGGGCAATGAACGCTGAGCCGCCACCAAGTGTCGGCTCGATCGAGCCTCGCAGGGTCTTGCCGTCACACACCAGCTGATCGAGATCCGCTGCACCACCAGGGATCTGGGCGATTGTCCAGTCACGGATGGCCGCGCACAAGACCGCGACATCCACCTGCAGGAAGAAGTAGCGGAACGCAGAATCCGATGGGGGCCGCCGCAGTTCAAGACCAACCGACTTGGTGAGCGTGGCGTGATGACGGCGAGCAAACCGCTCCAGATCTCGCAAGCTTTCACAGCCGCTCAAGATGCCCAGCACCGCCACCAGCAGCAGGTACCAGGCCGGAAGGCGCACCCCACGCCGCATTCGCGCATCCGGAATCGCCTTGAGGAAGCTGATCAGATCAAGATCAGTTGCGGCAGAGGCGGTTTCGGGCACAAGGAAGGGGCGATACCACCGACCAAACCCCAGGCAGGCTGCTCAGGCAAGAGCGACTGTGACACACTTTGAATCAGCCCTGCTGGGCCGCCAATAGCGCTCCTTGAGGCAGGCCCGCTGCACCAGATCCGCCGCGATCTGGGCCGTCTCCACCTCGGCCACATCCCAGGCCACCACCTTGCGGCGCCAGACATCGACCACCAGATAGAGATACAGCCACACACCCCGCACCGTGGTGGGCAAAAAGCTGATATCCCAGCTCCAAACCCGGTTTGGGCCATCCGCCCTGAGGCGCGGCACGGAGCGCGGTTCCTGCGGCAGCCGGGCCCGCCCGCGGCGGTGGCACTGCCCTGCCTGGTGCAAGACCCGATAGAAGCTGCTCTCGGAGCCGATGTAGAGCCCCTGATCAGCCAGCGCCGGCACGATCTGTCCCGGCGGCAGCGAGGCGTACTCCGGCTGGTTGCAGGTGAGCAGGATCCGCTGACGTTCTTCCTCGCTCAGGCGGTGAGCGACATCGCGGAGGCTGCCTTTACGGCGATCCTCGCCGTCCCCATCACCCAGAAAGGCCTTCCGCCAGCGCTTGAGGGTGCGCAGGCAGATACCGATCTCACCGCAGGCGCTCACCAGGCCGGCGCCAGCTGCATTCGCCTCGCCCATCAGCTCAGTCACCTTCCGCCGGCACGCGGAGCTGGTCAGCCTTCCCCGTCCTCCGAGCAGAAGGCCTCCCACTTTTTTCGCAGCACCAGCAAGGCCGCCGCCTCCGCCAGGGCCTTCTCCTTGCGCTGCAGCTCCTTCTTGAGGGCCTTGATCTCCCGCTGGTCCTGGGCGCGGAGCTTCTCGAGCTCCTTCTGCTCGGCCATCGTCAGCACCGGCTTGGCGTTGGCATCCTGAGCCGCCTGTCGCCAGCGGCTCACCTTCTCAGGGAAGAGCCCCCGCTCGCGGCAGTAGGCGCTGAGCTCGGTGGTGTTCAACCCGGCCGTCTCCAGCACCACCGTGAACTTGTCGCCAGCGCTCCAGCCTTCTGGTTCCTTCTCGGATGCCGGCACCACCTCTCCCTGCAACCGCCAGGTCTTCCTCCATTTGTAGAGGGTGATCACGTGGATGCCCAGCTCCTCGGAAATCCGGGCCACGCTCTGCCTGTGCGGCGGGCTCATTCGCCTCCTCACATCAGCCTTGACGGCCTCGCTGTAACGACGCATTGGTCATGACCTCAAGCCCCCGGGGTGTACGGATCAGAGGAGTGACATCTTTCCTGAAACCGGGGGGCTGAGGACGCCAAATGCAGGCCAGTTCATCTGGATAGACTTTGAGCCTACTGACATCAACGGCGTAACATTTCCAACAAAAGCTACTCAGACCAAGGATCAACCATCATCTCGCCTTTCCTCACGAAAGACTCAGAGATTCAAGAGTGATCCCATCTCAACAAAGTGCCTACGACAACCACCACACAAGGCCTTCAACAACCCTAGAACCCGTCACGAACTTCCCCGGCCACTGCAAAGATATCTCCAAGGATGTCATTGTTTATGCATGTGACGTCAGATATCTCAAGAAAGGAATTCAATTCCATCTGGCTACCAAGAGATACTGGCATCCAAAATACCAGCCAATTATCTTCGTGCTCTCAGATGACCACTCTCGGCTGGAGCTGAATTCGATCAAGAAGAAGGCAGAGTCAGCTGGCATACTTCTTTGTACATTTACCTGCCCAGGCCTGGCAATAGATGACAATACTCCGGCCAACAGTCAAGTCCTGATTAACTACCTGAAATCCGCCCGATATTCACTGGCTGCAATGATTATGTCAAAGTGCTCTAAGGAGGCTCTGGAAAACCCGAGCCATCCGCGCGAAAATATCCCTGTAATCGCAGGCGCGGACTGGGTTCATGGGCAGCAAGCAGCTCGGATTCGGTGATTACGAGCAGACCACGGCCAAGAAGCGCACGAGGCGCGA
>NZ_JADEWP010000064.1:0-12091 GCF_015207535.1 Cyanobium sp. LEGE 06143
GCCTACATCCTCAAAGGGCCTGGCGAAGTGCTGGTGGTGAAGGGGGACTATGCCCAACTGCGCTGGCATCGTCCCGTTCCCGATGTGTGGCTGCCCATCGCCGTCCTGGAGGCGTTCCCAGGCTGATCTCAGGCCATCAGCTGCAGTCGATCCTGCTTCAGCTGGCGCCGACGTGCGCCGGCCTTGCGGAGCAGTTCACGGCCATCGCGCAAGTAGGAATCCACATACCCCATCGTGTAGCGCTCCAGGTCCAGCAGGGCGTCCTTCACCAGGCTGAGGCAGTGGTAGAGGTCCAGGCAGAAGCCCTGCAGAACCTGAGGACAGGCCTGCGAGCGGTAAAGGCTCTCGACCCTGGCCAGGCGCGCCTGACTCAGCTCCAGGAAGGCGCAGAAGGCCTCCATCAGGCGGTCGTCGTAGGGGTCAGCAGCCAGGGCCCGCAGCTGGGCTGGAAACGGGTTGATCACCTGGCCCAGCAGACGGTCGATGGGCCCGTACACCTGCTGCAACCAGATTCGCACCGCAGCCTCATGGTCTGCTGCCCTGGGAGAGGCTCCTGGCCTGGGGGTTGCGGGAGCGGGTGAGGCGCCCCCGCTGCCGCCACGGCTGGACTGTCGGCGGTCATGGCGGCGGCGGCGCTCGCGATCGCCCAGCACCTCCCAGGCGGCGTTGATGGCCAGGATCGTGGTGGCATCCCCGCCAGCATCGGGGTGATACCGCTTGACCAGGGCGCGGTAGGCCGCCTTGATCTCAGCGCCACTGGCCTGGGGGGACACACCCAGCACCGCATAGGGATCAGCCTGAGGCAGGAGACACCTCCTTCCGCACCAGCTCACGTCCCGGGCAACCTAGGAGGCCAGGCTCCGTGGATCGGGCCAAAAAAAAACCCGGCCAAAGGCCGGGGAGAGCAGAGGAACAACGGTGTGAAGAGTGGTTCCTGAATGGAATGAGGACGAAGGGCCTGGAAAAGGTGTGAGGAGCCAGGCCCGGTTCCGATCAGACGATCAGAACTTGAAGGTGGTCTTGATCAGACCGCCGTAGGTGTCGTCGGCGCCGCTGTTCTCGATCCAGAAGAAGGCGGGGGTCACGCTGATGTTGTCGGTGACCTGGAACTTGTACCACAGCTCGTAAGCCAGGGTCTCTTCTCCGCCGTCGGCCCAGATGCCGCCGGTGCAAGCAGCGGTGGTGCCGCACTTGCCATCGCCGATCTGGCCGGCGCTACCCACGGCCATGCCGAGGGCGTTGCCCTTGATGAACATGTCGGTCCACTGGAGGCCCACCATCCAGCTCCAGGAGTCGCTGTCGGTGTCGCCGAAGGTGTCAGTGCTGGGGGAATCAGACCAACCACCACCGGCGCTGATCGAGGGCACCCAACCGGAATCGGAGGGTTGCCAGTAGCCGCTCAGACCAACGTTGCTGTTGCTGAACCCGAAGAAGTCAGCATAGGTGTAGGCCAGGGCTGCGCCCCAGTTTTCACCCGTGTAGCCGAACTGGGCGGTGACGGTGTAGTCCTCACCGATGCCGATGGTGGAGTTTTCAGCGGCGTCCTCGTTGGACACGAAGTTGGCGCTGATGCTGAAGCCATCCTTCTGCCACCAGGCACCGACACCGGCGCCGAGGTTCAGGTTGTAGGTCGCCCGGGCACCGGCATAGGTGAACAGGTCGAGGATGGTGTCAGCGGGGTAGGCGCTGGGCCACACGGCCAGCATGTCGTCCTGACGGACCTTGGCACCGGCGGTGACGGTGAAGGACTCGCCGACGGGGAACTGGTAGAAGAGGCGGTTGATGCCGACGGAATCAGCACCGCTCTCTTCCTGGAAGGCCACTTCCAGGGCCGTGTTGCCATTGCCGAACACGGAGTCGCCGAAGTTGCCGGCGCGCAGGGTGGTGCGCAGCAGGTCCTTACCGGTGAAGCTGGTGTCGAAGTTCAGGCGAACGTCGTAGTTCGCGGTGACATTGTCGCCGAAGCCGGTTTCGCCAGCGCCGCCGAGGGTCATCGTGGCGATACCCGTCAGCTTGGTGGTGGTGGAGAACTGGTTGGCCTCCAGCTCACCCACCTTGGCCTCGAGGCCGTCGACGCGGCCCTTGAGGATGGCGAGTTCCTTCTCGAACTCGGCCATCAGGCGCTTGAGCTCGTCGGTCACCTCGGTGACGCGGTCGAGGCAGGCGTTCAGCAGCGCAGCAGCTTCAAAACGGGTCATGGCCCGCTGGCCGCGGTAGGTGCCGTCGGGATAGCCGGCGACGCAGCCGTAGCGCTCGATCAGGTTGGAGAGAGCCTGGTAGGCCCAATCCGTGGGTTGCACGTCCGAGAACTGGGAGATGCTGGTGACTTGCTCCTGGGAGGCGTACTGGTCGACGCCGTCGAAGTTGAGCTCAGAAGCAGTGGCGGCCACAGGGGCCAGCAGTCCGAGTGCCGCGGGGGCAACCAGCAGTTTCTGGAAAAGTTTCATGGGATCCTCACACAAAATGGGCGCAATGCGCCGCAACGCCATGGTGACCATCCCCCCGGCCCATGGCACCACCCCATGTGCCAGCGGTCACAATGGCCCCACCAGGAACGGCTGCCAAAACGATGCCCCCACAGCCCAGGCAAACCTGGACGGTGGGGGCTCTCGCCGGGTCCGCGGCTGCGGAACCGTTTGATCAGGGTTGAGGCGCCGTAATCAGGCGGCGTTCTCCGCGATCAGCAGACCCTTGGTGAAACAACTGGAACTCACGGGCACCTCCTCCTTTGGGGGATGACGCCAGCCGGCGACGTGTTCGGCCCCCCGTCAAAAGACCGGCGGCCACGGCACTGCTGACAGAACGGACAAACCATAGCGAGGACGAGGGCTCAGCCCCCTGCCATGGCTGCGAAATCGGCCTGACCGCTCAGGCAGCCGCCGATAGGGTGCTCAGCAGGCACATGCGGCGGCAGGACGATCGGGTGCGACAGACGAGCCCAGGGAACACACGACCGGCTCAACGCGGAGCGGCAGCCCCTGGGCCAAAGCCCTGGAGCCATTGGCGCCGGCGCCAATGGACCTTCCCGGCGCGCTCCCGCAAAGCGCGGCTGCGGCGCGGCCTGCACGACGCCCTCGAACGCCTGGTGAGCTGGGCCTCCATCCATGGCGACGTGCCGGTGTTCGATGCCGGCCGCTTCGCCTGGATCGACACCGTGGAGGGGCAGTGGCTGGGCGTGCGGCAGGAGCTGGAGCAGGTGATGCGCCACCGCGAGGCGATGCCCAACTTCCAGCAGATCCTGCCCCAGGTGGGCAAGATCCAGAAAGACGACCAGTGGAAGACCTTCTTTCTCAAGGGCGTGGGCATGGATTGCCGCGACAACGCCCGTCGCTGCCCCCAGACCATGGCCCTGCTGGAGCAGATCCCCCACTGCAGCACCGCCTTCTTTTCGATTCTCTCGCCGCACAAGCAGATCCCCCCCCACCGCGGCGCCTGGGCGGGAGTGCTGCGGCTGCATCTGGCGCTGATCGTGCCCGAGCCCAGAGAGCGCTGCCGCATCCGCATCGCCGATGAGCTGCATCTCTGGGAGGAGGGCCGCTGCCTGGTGTTTGACGACACCTACAACCATCAGGTGTGGAATGACACCGAGGGCTACCGGGTTGTGCTGTTCGTGGACTTCGCCAGGCCGTTGCGCTGGCCCGTGAGCCTGTTCAATCACTGGTTGCTGAGCCTGGCGGCCCTGGCGCCGTTTCTGCGCGAAGCCAACCAGAACCAGCAGGCCGCCGAGCAGAGCTTTCGCCGCTCCCTGGGACACCGCCCTGGCACTGGCGATCCTGGCCGGTAACGGTTGCCCATGAAAAAGGCGCCCCCGAAGGGACGCTGCTGGAACGGCAGAGGCCGAACCAGGCTCAGAGAGCGTTGCCGCGGGGCAGTACCTCTTCAGGGAAGACGAAGTTTTCATGCGGCTGGTCAGCCGGCGCCATCCAGGCGCGGATGCCTTCATTCAGAAGAATGTTCTTCGTGTAGAAGGTCTCGAACTCGGGGTCCTCAGCGGCGCGGATCTCCTGCGACACGAAGTCGTAGGCCCGCAGGTTCAGCGCCAGGCCGATGATGCCGATGCTGCTGGTCCACAGACCCATCACCGGCACGAACAGCATGAAGAAGTGCAGCCAGCGCTTGTTGGAGAAGGCGATCCCGAAGATCTGGCTCCAGAAGCGGTTGGCCGTCACCATCGAGTAGGTCTCCTCTTCCTGGGTGGGCTCGAACGCCTTGAAGGTGTTCGACTGCTCCCCGTCCTCGAACAGGGTGTTCTCCACCGTGGCGCCGTGGATGGCGCAGAGCAGGGCACCGCCCAGGATCCCGGCCACACCCATCATGTGGAAGGGGTTGAGGGTCCAGTTGTGGAAGCCCTGCAGGAACAGCAGGAAGCGGAAGATGGCGGCCACGCCGAAGCTGGGTGCAAAGAACCAGCTGCTCTGGCCCAGGGGGTACATCAGGAAGACACTGACGAACACCGCGATCGGGCCCGAGAAGGCGATGGCGTTGTAGGGGCGGATGCCCACCAGGCGGGCGATCTCGAACTGACGCAGCATGAAGCCGATCAGGGAGAAGGCACCGTGCAGGGCCACGAAGGGCCAGAGGCCGCCGAGCTGCACCCAGCGCACGAAGTCGCCCTGGGCCTCAGGGCCCCAGAGCAGCAGCAGGCTGTGGCCCATGGCGTCAGCGGGGGTGCTGACGGCGGCGGTGAGGAAGTTGCAGCCCTCGAGATAGGAGCTGGCAATCCCGTGGGTGTACCAGGAGGTGGCGAAGGTGGTGCCGGTGAGCCAGCCGCCCAGGGCCAGGTAGGCCGTGGGGAACAAGAGCAGACCAGACCACCCAACAAAGACAAAGCGGTCGCGCTTGAGCCAGTCATCGAGGACGTCGAACCATCCCCGCTGCGGCAAGCGTCCTGCAGCGATCGTCATGAGAAGCGTGCTTCATGAAGCGTTACAACAGGATCCTAAGGGGCGGAGACCCGAACTGCGCCTCATGGGGGCAGGTTTTGGGTACAACCACCTAGGCCCCTTCCCTCAGGTGCTCCACTCGGCCGCGGCTCCCGCCGCCAAAGGCCAGAGTGGTCGACAGTGCCCCATCAGCCATGTACGTCGTCGAGCTCTCCATCAAGCTCAGCCCCATGCCCGTTGCGGTGCAGCGCAAGGACCTCGCCGACGCCCAGAGCCTCTACGACACGGTGCGCCAGAGCCTTGAAGGCCATGGTCCCAGGATTCTGGAACTCACCTGCGAAAAGGAACCTGACAAGAAGGTGAGCCTGCTGACCAGCGAGGTGGTGGCGGTTCAGGTCTATGAGAAGTCGGCCAGCGCCAGCAGCGGCAAGCGTCCGGGCTTCAGCTTCGAGGGCTGAACAGAGCGCCATGCTCGCTTGCCTGCCCCCGGGCTGCCATGTCTGAAGCCCTGCTTTCAGCCGAGGCGCCGCCGCTCACGGTGGAGCGCCTCAGCTTTTCCTGGCCCAATGGCCAGGCCGCGCTGCGGCACTGCGCCCTGCAGATCCCCCGGCCCGGCCTGTGGATGCTGGTGGGCAGCAACGGCAGTGGCAAGAGCACCCTGCTGCGCCTGATCGCCGGCCTGCTCGAACCGCGTTCCGGGGCCATCACCAGCCTGGCGCGTCCAGCCCTGGTGTTCCAGAACCCCGATCACCAGTTGCTGCTGCCCAGCTGTGGCAGTGAGCTGCTGCTGTCGATCGATCCTGGGCTGCAGCGCTCCGAGCGGGAGGCCAGGCTCCAGCAGGTGCTGGGGGCCGTGGGGCTGCCCGGCCTGGCGGCGCGGCCGATTCACACCCTCAGTGGCGGCCAGAAGCAGCGCCTGGCGATCGCGGCGGCCCTGGCCAGCGGCGCCAACCTGCTGCTGCTCGATGAGCCCACCGCCCTGCTCGATCCCGACAGCCAGCAGGAGGTGCTGGGGCTGATCCGCCGACTCACCGAGGACGCCCGGCGCGGCCTGACGGCCCTGTGGATCACCCATCGGCTTGAGGAACTGCGCTACTGCGACGGCGCCGCCTTGATGGAGTGCGGCCACGCAGGCCCCTGGCAGCCAGGCAACGAGCTGGCGCAGCGGCTGGGCAGCCCCTTGCAGGGGGGCAAGCCCGAGGGGTAAGGTCTCTGGGCCGGTGACGCCGGCCGAACCCTGGTGGTTCGCCTTCCTCGGTAGCTCAGTGGTAGAGCGGTCGGCTGTTAACCGATTGGTCGCAGGTTCGAATCCCGCCCGGGGAGCTTGACTCAGCCAACTGGGGTGGCCGCTCGCCCACGCCTGAACGACTCGCCTGTTGTCGAGCCGTGAGCCGCTGAGGAGACCACTGTTTCGCCCTGCATGCCAGAAAACTGCCGGGGTTACAACGAAGATTTCCTAAGAAATCCTGAAGAAAGCGATCCTGACTGGGCCCAATCGTGGCCCAGAACCCAGGCCTGCACTGGAAACGACCCAGATAGCCCCGGCGTGAAGGGTGGGGCCGCCAGCGGCTGATCGCCCCATCCACGAATCCAGCGAGGACAATGAAGCCGCTGCCGACCTGTTCTGAGCCGCCAGGCCCAGGCCCAAAGGCGATCACAGCTCCCGTTGTTCCCTGCTTCGCCCTTCATCAGCCATGAAGCCCTGCATCCTGCTGATCGAGGACGACGGCGACATGCGCGACCTGGTAGCCGGACACCTTGAGCACGGCGGCTTCGATGTGCAGAAGGCCGAAGACGGCATCAAGGGCCAGGCCCTGGCCCTGCAGTACGCCCCGGATCTTGTGCTGCTCGACCTGATGCTGCCCAAGGTGGATGGCCTCACCCTGTGTCAGCGGCTGCGCCGCGACGAGCGCACGGCCCGTATCCCGATCCTGATGCTCACCGCCCTGGCGGACACCAAGGACAAGGTGAGCGGCTTCAACTCCGGCGCCGACGACTACCTCACCAAGCCCTTCGATCTTGAGGAGCTCACCGTGCGGGTGAAGGCGCTGCTGCGCCGCAGCGAGAACGCGCCCCTCTCCACCAAGCACAACGAGATCCTCAGCTACGGACCCATCACCCTGGTGCCGGAGCGGTTCGAGGCCATCTGGTTTGACCAGGCCGTGCGCCTGACCCATCTGGAGTTCGAACTGCTGCACTGCCTGCTGCAGCGGCACGGCCAGACGGTGTCGCCCTCCCTGATCCTCAAGGAGGTGTGGGGCTATGAGCCCGACGACGACATCGAGACCATCCGTGTGCACGTGCGCCACCTGCGCACCAAGCTGGAACCCGACCCCCGCAAGCCGCGCTTCATCAAGACGGTGTACGGGGCCGGCTACTGCCTGGAGCTGCCCAACGACGACCAGCTGGCCCAGCTCCCCTCCCCGGTGGAGCAATCACGGGCGGCTGTCCAAGCCAGCTAGGACCCGAGGCCGTCACCGAGCGTCCGCGAGCTCGAGCAGGGCCACTTCCCAGGCCAGGCGGGGCTGCACATGGCCCACCAGCTGCCGTCTCAGCTGTTCCAGGCGCTGCACAGGCCAGGACTGATGCCGCTGGCGCCACAACAGCAGCTGCCACCACTGCAGCAGCCAGAGTTGCTGGTCAGTGTCGAGGGCCTCGCTCAGATCCCTGGCCAGCCCCAGGGCTTCGAGGGGATCGGCGCGGTGGGGCAGGGCCGCCAGGCGTTCCGTCAGCCCCGGCGGCAGGGCCTGCCACTGCAGCCGGTGGGCCATCAGGGCCCCCGGCGATCCGGCCGCCAGCTCCAGCAGTTCCGCCGAGTCGGGTCTTGGGGGCTCGGGTTCAGCCGCCAGCACCCTGGCCAGGCCCGCTGCATCCAGGCGAGCGAAGCGGATCTGCTGGCAGCGCGAGCGGATCGTGCTGAGCAGCTGCTCCGGCGCGGCACTGAGCAGCACCAGCCGGCCCCGGCCCGGTTCCTCCAGGGTCTTGAGCAGGGCGTTGGCCGCGGCCTCGGCCATCGCCTCGGCACAGCTGAGCACCACCATGCAGCCCGGGGCCTCCATGGGAGAGCGGGCCAGGAAGCGGGAGAGGTCCCTGATCTGCTCCAGGCGCAGCTGGGGCGGCTGGCGGCGGCTGACGCCCCGCTCCAGGGCCTGGGACGCCGGCACCAGCTGGCCCTTGTCGAGGTAAGTGGGCTCAACCCAGAGCAGGTCGGGATGATTGCCGGCCTCCAGGCGGCGGCGCACGCCGGCGGACCCTTCGGGCCCGGCGATCATGCCCTCCAGAAAGCGCCGTGCCACCAGGCCTCTGCCCACCCCTTCGGGCCCACTGAACAGGTAGGCCGGAGCCAGATGACCACGGCCCAGGGCGGCCTCCAGCAGGGCCACCGCCCGCTCCTGGCCATGCACATCGGCGAACAGGCTGGTCTTGGAGGTGGCAGTCGAGTGGTTCATGGCGGGGTGGCCAGCTCCCGCAGGGCCTGGCAGCAGGCCTCTGTGACCAGCTGGGGCGGGGCCGTGGCATCGATGCGCCGCCAGCCCGGCTGACGCGCCTGCTCGGCAAAGCCCCGGGCCACCCGCTCCAGGAACAGGGGACCCTCCGCCTCGATCCGATCGGCAGGCCGTGGCCCCCGGCGCCGCAGCGACTCCGCCAGGGGCAGATCGAGCCAGAGGGTGAGATCGGGCCGCAGGCCGCCGGTGGCCACCCGCTCCAGCGCCGTGATCAGGGCCAGGTCCAGGCCGCGGCCATTGCCCTGGTAGGCGGCCGTGGAGGCGCTGAAACGATCGCTGAGCACCCAGTCGCCAGCGGCCAGGGCCGGTCTGATCGTCTGCTCCACGTGCTGGGCCCGATCAGCCGCGTAGAGCAGCAGCTCCGCCGTGCTCACCGGAGCCGCCTCCCCGGGGGGATGCAGCAGCAGCTGGCGCAGGGCCTGACCCAGGGGCGTGCCGCCGGGTTCGCGGGTGACCTGCAGGCTGCGGCCCTCGGGCAGACAACCGCGCCCCTCCCCCTCCAGCCAGCCCGCCAGGGCCTGCAGCTGGGTGCTCTTGCCGCAGCCATCGATGCCCTCCAGCACCACGAAGCGGCCTGGGCCGCTCATGGGGTCGATGGGGCCGGACGCTCCAGCTGCGGCCCCGGTACGGCCACGGCCTCAGGGCCAGCAGCCTCGGAGGGGAGGCCTGGGGGAGCACAGGCCTGCAGCCGGAGGGCATTCAGCCCCAGGGCATTCAGCACCACCGTGATCGAGCTCAGGGCCATCAGCAGGGCCGCCAGGGGAGGGTTCAGCAGCAGCCCCCGGCTCGGCAACAGCACACCGGCGGCGATCGGCAGCACAATCAAGTTGTAGCCAAAGGCCCAGCAGAGGTTCTGGCGCACCTTGGCCATGGTGCGTTCGGCCAGCTCCAGGGCCTGCGGTATGCCATCGAGCCGCTCCCCCAGCAGCACCAGGGCCGCCGTGTCCTGAGCCACGCTGGTGCCTGTGCCCACGGCCACCCCCAGGTCGGCGGCCGCCAGGGCCGGGGCGTCATTGATGCCATCCCCCACCATCGCGACCGGGCCTCCGCTGGCCTGCAGGGCCTCGATGGCGGCCAGTTTCTGTTCAGGGGTCTGCTGCCAGGCCAGCTCCTGAGGGGCCAGGCCGAGGCTGGCGCCCAGGCGTCGCACCGGTTCGGCCCGATCCCCGCTCAACAGGCCCAGGCGCAGGCCTCGCTGCCGCAGGGCCGCCAGCACCGAAGCGGCCTCCGGCCGGCAGGGGTCCTCAACCGCGATCAATCCCAGCAGGCTCTGACCACTGGCCAGGGCCAGCACGCTGGCCCCCTGCCGCTCAAGCTGGTCGCGGCGCTGGCTGGCCTCGGCCAGGCTGGGCTGGCTGGCTCCTGGCAGCACCCAGTCAAGCCGCCCGAGCCGGAAGCGCACGCCTGCGATCACCCCCTCCACGCCGGAGCCAGCACAGGTGGCTGCGCTCTGCAGCGGAAGCAGGGGCAACTGGCGCCTCTCGGCCTGCTGCAGCAGCGCAAAGGCGAGGGGGTGACGGGTGCTGGCCTCGAGGCTGGCCGCCCACTGCAGCAGCTGGTCTGCC
The DNA here is from genome assembly GCF_015207535.1 of Cyanobium sp. LEGE 06143. Lineage (NCBI taxonomy): Bacteria > Bacillati > Cyanobacteriota > Cyanophyceae > Synechococcales > Prochlorococcaceae > Cyanobium > Cyanobium sp. LEGE 06143. The sequence continues at coordinate 9,955 of NZ_JADEWP010000064.1, forward strand.
GCGGCCAGCGGCGAATCAGGCCCGGCCTGGAGCCCGGACGCGGGCGACTCCGGAGCCAGCACCAGCACAGCACTCACCAGGGGGCGACCGCGGGTGAGGGTGCCGGTCTTGTCGAAGAGAACCGTGCGCAGCCGCGAGGCGGTTTCGATCGCATCGCCACCACGGAAAAGCAGGCCCCGCCGGGCAGCCACCCCCGTGCCCACGGCGATGGCCGTGGGGGTGGCCAGGCCCAGAGCGCAGGGACAAGCCACCACCAGCACGGCGATGGCGAGCTCCAGGGCCAGCGAAAAGGGTGTGCTGGCCCCCGCGCCCAGCAGGCCGTGGGGACCGTGGACAGCGTGGATGGCGCCCTGCGCGCCGGCGGGCTGCAGCACCTGGGGCCAGAGCTCGGTGCCCCACTGCCACCAGAACAGGAACGTGGCCAGGGCCAGGGCCAGCACCACCAGGGTGAAGCGGCCCGCCACCCGATCGGCCAGCGCCTGGATCGGAGCCTTGCGGGCCATCGCCCGCTCCACCAGCTGAACGATCCGGGCCACGGCGCTCTCGGATCCCGGGCGGCGCACCTCCAGCAGCAGTGGCCCCTGCAGGTTCAGGCAGCCAGCCCCCAGCTCGGCCCCTGGCTGCACCATCTGGGGGAGGGGCTCGCCCGTGAGCCCGGACACATCCAGGGACGACTCGCCCTCGAGCACCGTGGCATCGACGGGCAGCCGATCCCCCGGCAGCAGGCGGATGCGGTCGCCGGAGCGCAGGCCCCCGACACGGACCTGTCGCGCCGGACCGTCATCGATCACCAGCAGGGCCGTATCGGGCTGAAGCGCCGCCAGTTGCTGGAGGGCCTCACCGGTGCGGTAGCGGGCCCGCTCCTCCAGAAAGCGGCCCAGCAGCACAAAGCCCAGCAGCATCACGGGCTCGTTGAAGAAGCAGGGCAGGCCAGTGGACGGCCAGAGCAGGCCCACCAGGCTGGCCAGGTAGGCACTGATCACGCCGAGGCCCACGAGGGTGTCCATCGAGGGCAGCCCGGCCAGGGCGGAGCGGGCTCCGGCGATGAGGATGCCGCGGCCTGGTCCGGCCAGAGCCAGGCTGGCCACCACGGCATGGGGCCAATAGGAGCCGGGCTGGGGAGCCAGATGGCCGAGTGCTGACAGCAGCAGCAGCCCCAGGGCCGCCAGCAGCTGCCGCCAGCGGCTCCACCAGCCCTGCTGCTGCCTGCGGCCGGCCAGCGAGAGGTCCTGGCCAGAACCCTCCCGTAGCCGGGCCTCGAAACCCAGGGCCGCCAGGGCCTCCTGCAGCCCGGACACGCTGGCCTGGGGGCCGCGGGCGCTGGCCGGGCTGGGCTCGAGATCCACCCAGGCGGTGCGGGTGAGCAGGCTGACGCTGGCGTGACGCACCTCGGGCTGGGCCAGCAGACGCCGTTCCACCGCCCGCACGCAGCCGCCGCACTTCATGCCTTCGATCTCCAGCAAGAGGGGCTCGGGCAACAGTGGAGGCAGGGGCGCAGCCAGACCCGGTGCAGACAACTGTGATCAGGCTAGGCCGCACGATCGGGCCTGGCCGATCCGCCGCCGCCAGATCGGCCAGGATGGAGCCACTCGAAGCTCGCTGACCCGCCGGTGCCCCGCTCCCAACGCAACGACAACTTCATCGACAAGAGCTTCACGGTGATGGCCGACCTGATCCTCAAGGTGCTGCCCACGAACCGCCGCGCCAAGGAGGCCTTCGCGTACTACCGCGACGGCATGAGCGCCCAGGCCGATGGGGAGTACGCCGAGGCCCTCGAGAACTACGAGGAGGCCCTCAGCCTGGAGGACGACCCCAACGACAAGGCCTTCATCCTCTACAATATGGCCCTCGTGTTCGCCTCCAACGGTGAGCACCAGAAGGCGCTCGACTTCTACGGCCAGGCGCTGGACCTCAACAGCAAGATGCCCCAGGTGCTCAACAACATGGCGGTGATCCATCACCACCTGGGCTCGATCGCCGAGGAGAAGGGCGATGCGGATGAGTCAGACCGCTGCTACGACCTGGCCGCCGAGTGCTGGGCCAAGGCGATCCGCATGGCCCCCAACAACTACATCGAGGCCCAGAACTGGTTGAAAACCGGCGGCCGCGGCAGCGTGGACGTCTACTTCTGAGGTTC
>NZ_JADEWP010000069.1:0-11389 GCF_015207535.1 Cyanobium sp. LEGE 06143
AACCTGGGCAACAGTGAGCCGGTTGAGCTGCTGCGCTTCATCCGGGTGCTGGAGGCCGCGCTGAACCGCCGGGCCGTGCTCGATCTGCAGCCCATGCAGCCCGGCGATGTGACGGCCACGGCGGCTGACACCTCCCGGTTGCAGGCCTGGGTGGGCTTCCAGCCCTCCACCAGCCTGGAGCAGGGAGTGGAGCGCTTCGCCCGCTGGTATCTGGACTATCACGGCTCAGCGCGGGTCCAGGACCCTGCAGCGCGGCTTCGCCAGGCAGACTCAGTTCCCTTCGCCTGAATCGGGATTGGCTTCGCTGCAGAGCCTGCGCGGCATGGTGGACCTCTTGCCTGGGGCCACGGCCCTCTGGCAGCACGTGGAAGGCCGGGCCGCGGAGCACTTTCGCCGCGCCGCCATTCAGGAGATCCGCACGCCGCTGCTGGAGGTGACCGAGCTGTTCGCCCGCGGCATCGGTGAGGCCACCGACGTGGTGGGGAAGGAGATGTACTCCTTCATTGACCGGGGCGAGCGCAGTTGCACGCTGCGGCCGGAGGGCACGGCGTTGGTGGTGCGGGCGGTGCTGCAGCACGGGCTGCTCAGCCAGGGGCCCCAGCGGCTCTGGTATGGCGGACCGATGTTCCGCTATGAGCGCCCCCAGGCCGGCCGCCAGCGCCAGTTCCATCAGATCGGCCTGGAGCTGCTCGGCTTTGCCGACCCCCGCGCCGATGTGGAGGCCATCGCCGTGGCGTGGGATCTGCTGGCCGATCTGGGGGTGGGCGGCCTGGCGCTCGAACTCAACAGCCTGGGCAGCCCGCAAGACCGCGCCGGCTACCGCCAGCAGCTGGTGGCCTGGCTGGAGCAGCGCCGCTCCCAGCTCGACCCCGAGTCCCAGGCCCGCCTCCAGACCAACCCCCTGCGGGTGCTGGATGCCAAGCACCCCGACACCCAGGCCCTGCTGGCTGAGGCGCCCAGCCTGCTGGACAGCCTCTGTGCGGCCAACCGCGAGCGCTTCGAAGCGGTGCAGGCCGGCCTGGCGGCGCTGGCCATCCCGGTGCAGCTCAATCCCCGCCTGGTGCGGGGCCTCGACTACTACAGCCACACGGCCTTCGAGATCACCAGCGATCAGCTCGGGGCCCAGGCCACGGTGTGCGGCGGCGGTCGCTACGACGGCCTGGTGCAGCAGCTGGGCGGCCCGGCCACGCCGGCCATCGGCTGGGCGATGGGGCTGGAGCGGCTGGTGCTGCTGCTCAGCCGCTCCGCCACCGCGGGCCTGCCCAGCCAGCCGCCGCCGGATCTCTACGTGGTGAGCCGCGGCGCGGAGGCCGAAGCCCAGGCCCTACCGCTGGCGCGGCTCTGCCGCCGGGCCGGGTTGGTGGTGGAGATCGATCCCAGCGGAGCCGCCTTCGCCAAGCAGTTCAAGCGGGCCGATCGCTCCGGCGCTGCCTGGGCTGCGGTGATCGGCGAGGACGAGGCCAGTGCCGGCGTGGTGCTGCTGCGCCAGCTGCGCCCTAGCGGGGCGGAGGGCTCCCCTGCCGCCAGCGCCGATCAGCGGCTCAGCCCCGAGCAAGTCGCGGCGCGGCTGGCCCGATGACGACTGAGGACGTGTCCACTCCAGGCCGTCAGTGACCACGTGCTGGCAGTTGACTGCCGCCAACCACGACTGGACTGTGACCGCCGGCCTAGATGGGTGACTCGACCCTCGCGATCATTGCCGGTGCCGGCGTGCTGCCCAGGATGCTCTCGCAGGCCCTGAGGGCGTCTGGGCGGCCTCACCTGGTCTGCCGGCCCCATGGCCTGGAGGTGGAGCTGGAGGACGCTGAGGAGTTCTACTTCGAGCGCTCCATCTCCTTCTTCCGCTCGCTCGAGAAGCGCGGCATCCGCCAGGTGGTGATGGTGGGCAAGTTCCACCGGCCCCGGGCTCTCAACATCATGCGTTTCGAGGGCTCCACCCTGATGGCGGCGCCCCGCATCCTGGCCTCGCTTCGCAAGGGCGACGACGCCTCCCTGCGGTCCCTGGCGGAGATCATCGAGGAGCTCGGGCTGGAGGTGGTGGGGGTGGAGGACGTGGCGCCCAAGCTGTTGCCCGAGCCCGGCGTCTACGCCAGCCGCCTGCCCACGGAGATGGACCGGGCCGATGTGGAGCGCGCCGCCCAGATCGTGGAGGCGATCTCGATGGTGGACGTGGGCCAGGGCGCCGTGGTGGCGGGGGGGCTCTGCCTGGCCACCGAAGCCCTGCCCGGCACCGACGCCATGCTCGAGTGGGTGGCCAGCAGCCGGGCCCTGCCACCCGAGGCGCCCCGTTCCGGCGTGCTCTACAAGGCCCCGAAGCTCCAGCAGGACCGCCGCATGGACCTGCCCGCCATCGGCCCCACCACGGTGGCGAAGGCCGCAGCAGCAGGCCTTTCCGGCATCGCCTGGGAGGCCCGCGGCGCCCTGCTGCTCGATGCCGAGCGCACCATGGCCGATGCCGAGCGCCTGGGGCTCTTCCTGTGGGCGCGCCAGCAGATCCGCTGAAGCGTTGAGCCTGGACAGGCACCTGGCCGGGGGCTGTTCTGCTTCAGGCTGCGCCAGCCCGCTCCAGCACTCCCTTGCTGCTGGGGATGGCGCCGGCGCGGCGCGGGTCGATCTCCGTGGCCAGCCGCAGGGCCCGGGCGAAGGCCTTGAAGCAGGCCTCCACGATGTGGTGCGAGTTCGAGCCCGCCAGCTGGCGGATGTGCAGGGTGAGGCCGGAGTTGTTCACCACCGCCACGAAGAACTCCTTCACCAGTTCGGTGTCGTAGCTGCCGATCCGCTGGGCCGGGATCTCCAGGCCATAACTGAGGTGGGGCCGCCCGGAGCAATCGAGGGCCACCTGCACGAGCGCCTCGTCGAGGGGTGCCACGAAGTGGCCGAAGCGGTGGATGCCACGCCGGTCGCCCAGGGCCTGGGCCAGGGCCTGGCCCACGGCGATGCCCACGTCCTCGTTGGTGTGGTGATCATCGATGTGAGTGTCACCCACGGCGCTGATCTCCAGATCGAGCAGGCCATGGCTGGCCAGCTGGTGGAGCATGTGGTCGAGGAAGGGCACGCCGGTGCCCACCTGGCAGCGGCCGCTGCCATCGAGGCCCAGCCGCACGCGCACGTCGGTTTCACCGGTGAGCCGGTGCACGGTGCCACCGCGGCCGCCGCTGGGGCTGCCGCCGCCGTCGTGGTTGAGGTCCGGAAGGGAGGACACGGGCCAAAGGGGCGGGACTGTACCAATCATGCCGAAGTTGACGGCCGCTATCCGTCCACAATCACGCCCACCGCTGCGGCCGCCGCTTCCTGGATGGTGAATCGCTCCATCCCTACAGCAGCCGCGAGCGCATGCTCGAGGTGGAATCGGGTCAGCACCCCACCGCCGCGGTGCTGGGCTGCGCCGACTCGCGGGTGCCGGTGGAGCTGCTGTTCGACACCGGATTCGGCGACCTGTTCATGGTGCGCAACGCCGGCACCCTCTCCACCTCCGCCGCTATCGCTTCGCTGGAGTACGCCGTGGCTCACCTGGGCGTGCCGGTGATCGTGGTGCTGGGCCATGAACGCTGCGGCGCCGTGGAGGCGGCCCTGAACCCGGCGCTCACGCTCACGCCGAGCCTGGCGCAGCTGGTGGGCCAGCTGTGCATGGAGCTGATCAACCTCGGCGGCCACCACGACCTCGATCAGGCCTCCCGCCACCACACCCTCAATGCCGCCCGCAACCTGGTGGATTCCAGCGTGCTGCTCACCGATCTGCTGCGCGCCGGGCGGCTGAGCGTGGAAGCGGCCTTCTACAACCTACACACCACCACGATCGACTGGATGGGGGCGGTGATGCCGATGCGCACCGAGCAGTTCATCAGCACCCCCTGAAGGGGCGGGTGCTCACATGCCGGTGATGCAGTAACCGGCGTCCACGTAGAGCACCTGGCCGGTGATGCCCGAGGCCAGGGGGCTGGCCAGGAAGGCGGCGGTGGCGCCCACTTCGTCCTGCGTCACGGTGCGCTTGAGCGGGGCCTTCTCCTCCACGTTGTGGATCATCTCGAGGATGCCGCCGATGGCGGAGCTGGCCAGGGTGCGGATCGGCCCGGCGCTGATGGCGTTGACGCGCACCTGCTTCTCCGGACCCAGCTCGGCGGCCAGGTAGCGCACCGAGGCCTCCAGGGCCGCCTTGGCCACGCCCATCACGTTGTAGTTGGGGATGGCGCGCTCGGCGCCCAGGTAGCTGAGCGTGATCACGCTGGCCCCCTGGCTGAACAGGGGCTTGGCGTGGCGGCAGAGGGGGGCCAGGGAGTAGGCGCTCACCTCCAGGGCCCGGGCGAAGCCCTCGGGGCTGATGGCGGAGTAGTCGCCCACCAGCTCCTCCTTGCCGGCGAAGGCCAGGCAGTGGATCAGCACGTCGATCTGCCCCCACTGCCGCTTCACCTGCTCGAACACCGCTTCGATCTGGGCGGGGTCCTGCACGTTCAGGGGCTCGAACAGGCTGGGGTTCAGCGGCGCCGTGAGCTCGCGCACCTTGGCCTCGAAGCGGCCCTTCTCATCCGGCAGGTAGGTGACCCCCAGCTCACAGCCAGCGGCAGCGAGCTGCTGGGCAATGCCCCAGGCGATCGAGCGGTTGTTGGCGATGCCGGTGACCAGGGCCTTCTTGCCGCGCAGATCGAGGAGCATGGGGGGGAGCCGAGGTGGCACAGCGTGGGCCTGTCATCTTCCCGCAGCACCTCACCTGGTGACGAGGCGGCTCAGCGAGCTGAACCCGTGAGCTGGTCCATGAGCCCCCCTGCTTCTACATCAGAGTTTTCGGTGCTCGCGATCATCTGCTGACTGGATGATCCCATTCACGTGTAGTTAGGCCATCTGTCATGCGTCGTAGACGCATCCTCACAACGCCTTCAGCACTCTCCTGGCAAAGGTGTTGGGATTAAATCCCTTGCCGGGTGTCTGGCCCAGCCGCACGATCACCACGTTGCGGGAGGGCACGATCATCATCAGCTGTCCACTGAACCCCCTCGCATAGAATGTATCGCGGGGTAGATCAGGGAAACGGCCGCCCTGATTCAGCCACCAGTGAGCACCGTAGTTTCCCTCAGAGCCGGGGGTGGGTGTGATCGCCTGCTTGACCCAGCCGTGGGGGAGAAGACGCCGATCGCCCCACACACCATCGTGGAGATAAAGCAACCCGAAACGAGCCCAGTCCCGGGCCGTGGCGTAGGCAAGTGAAGAGCCCACAAACGTACCGGAAGGATCGGTTTCGAAAACAGCGCTGCCCATCCCCAGGGGCTGGAACAGGTGCTCATAGGGAAATCGCCAGTAGGCAGCATCATCCGACAAGGCCAGTCGCAGACCCCTGGAGATGAGATTGCTGTCGCCGGAGGAGTAGTGCCACAGCGTGCCGGGCTCCGCCTCCAGCGGCTTCCCCGCTGCGTAGGCAGCGGCATCCTCGCTGTGCAGGAGCATCTTCACAACATCCGTCTCGAAGTCGCCGTAGACCTCGGTAAACGCGAGACCGCTGCTCATGCGCAGCAGCTGGTCGAGGGTGATCGCCCGCCTGGGATCCTCAGGCAAGGTCCACTCGGGAACCTGAACCGGCTTGTCCAGCTGCAGCAGCTCCTCTTTCACGGCGATGCCGACCAAGGCGTGGGTGAGGGCCTTGGTGACTGACCAGCCGATCAGTGGTGTGGCGGGACTGACACCGGGGGCATAGCGTTCCGCCACCACCCATCCGTTGTGCACCACCACGACAGCGCGGGTGCGGCGTGGGTTCTGGGGATCGGGCTCCCGGAAGGCTTCATCCAACACCTCCTGCAGTTCCTGCCCGTCTGGAGCTCCAGGAGGTGCGTCTGGCGAGGCGGGATCCAGGCGCCAGGGCATCGATGGGCTGGGCTGATCTGAGCTGACTGGCCTGGCCTGCTCCGGCAGGGAAACGGGAGGCACGTCCTGGTGGTACAGCGAACACCCCAGGTTCGATTGCCGCGTCGCGCGGGCTGAGACCAGTCCCCACAGGGCATCGGTGACCATCTCTCCCCGATCAGGAATGAATCTGGCGTTCACCAGACCGCGAGCCCGCGAGAGTTCAGCCGCCCAGAGCTGTGCATCGTCCATCCCTGCCATCAGGACCCCGCTGCAGAGGGTCTTGGCCACGTAGGCCGATCCAGCCTGGGCCAGAACGAGCCGGGCGCGAACCTGGATGTAGAGCGTCGCTGCGACCGTTCCTGACAGCCCGAGCAGCACCATCGAGGCCAAGACCATGCCTCGCCGCGTTCGTAGCCAGGTCCGGCAGCGATCAAGCATCTCTGGATCGTGTTGATTTTGGGATAGTTTCTTGCCCCGATGTTGGCAACAGTGTGGGCGTGGTCAGGCCATGACCATGGCTCAGAGGGCAGCTGGCCCTGATTCATGCCGTCAGGCAGAGTTCTCCAGGGTTTCACGCGTTGTTTCCTGGAAGACCTTGACCCGGCCCCATGGCGCAGGCCACTGATCTGACACTCCTCAAGCCCATCCCGTGGTTCCCGGGGCTCTCCCTGCCGGAACTCCTTGCTGCGGATGGCTGCTCTCAACAGGATCAGCCCCTGCTGCTGGCCGTGAATCGTGGGGCTGGCATCAGCGCTCCCCTGCTGGCTGGTTTGGTCTGCACGCTGACGGCAGAGGAGAACCGCCGCCTTGGCGGCTTTCGCCACAAGGCGGATCAGGATCGCTTTCTGCTGGGCCGTGGCCTGCTGCGCCAGATGTTGGCTCTCTGGATGGATCAGCAGCCGCAGCACGTGGCGATCGCCCTGGGTCCGCGAGGCAAGCCCTATTGCCCCGGGGGGCCGCAGTTCAATGTCAGCCATTCCGGGGATCTGATTCTCCTGGCCCTCCACCGCTGCCGGCCTTTGGGGGTCGATGTGGAGCAGGAGCGGCCGGCGCTCAACTGGCAACCGATTGCGCGCCGCCTGTTGTCGAGCCAGCAGGTTGACGCCCTCCTGCAGCAGCCGGTTGCAGAGCAGGCCACGGCGTTTCTGCAGGCCTGGTGTCATCTGGAAGCCGAACTGAAGGCCGGTGGCTGGGGCCTGGCCGCGCCACCTGTGGGCGGATCGGCCGGCCTGATGGGCCACTGGCGGCTCTGCCTCGGCAGGGGCTATGTGGGGGCCCTGGCTGCCGGCCAAGCGTCAGATCCCTCGCTGAACGGCTGAGGCCGATGCGCTGCAATGGCCTCAGGCTTCGTCGTTGGGCGAGCCGCTCGACAGACCCTGTTGCCTCCCGATGCCTCCCGCCAATGCTGCGGCTGATCTGCCCAGCACCTTCCTGGATCGGAAGGATTTGGAGCAGACCATCACCGAACTGTTCCCCACGGCCTGGGGTGGGTTGAGCCCGATCCGCGGCGGCGGCGTGGCTGCCCTGGCCCAGCTCGCCCAGCTGGATCCGATCTCCTATGGCTGCACCCGCAACCACATCGACGGCGCCGTGAGCGGCCTCTCGCCCTACATCCGCCATGGGGTGGTCAGTCTGGCTGAGGTACGCGACGCGGTGTTCCGCTGGCTGGAGGAGCGGGGCTACGGACGCAGCGGACAGCGGGCTGAGGGCCGGCAACTTGCCGGCAAGTTGATCAATGAGCTTGGCTGGCGCGACTATTGGCAGCGGCTCTGGAAGCAGAGAGGCGATGCCATCTGGAACGACCAGGAGCCCCTCAAGACGGGTCATCCCCCCGGCCGCTATGCGGACGCGCTTCCCGCTGACATCGCGACGGGCCGGACCGGTCTGGCCTGCATGGATGCCTTCGCTGGGGAGCTGCTGGGCCGCGGCTGGCTTCACAATCACGCTCGGATGTGGCTCGCCAGCTATGTGGTGCACTGGCGCCAGGTGCAGTGGCAGGCGGGCGCCCGCTGGTTTCTGCAGCACCTGCTGGATGGAGATCCGGCCAGCAACAACCTCAGTTGGCAGTGGGTGGCGAGCAGCTTCAGCCAGAAGCCCTACATCTTCAACCGCGCCAACCTGGAACGCTTTGCGGGAGACCGCCACTGTCGCGGCTGCCTGCTGGCTGGGGCCGGCTGTCCTTTCGAGGCCAGCTATGAAACCCTGCAGCAACGGCTGTTCGCTCCCTCGCCGGTGGGCCTGGATCAGAGCCTCCCAGCACCGGTGCAGCGACTCGCGGCTCCCGCTCCGCCTACGAGATCAGGCCCACTGCTCGGCCGCCCGCTGGTGTGGGTGCACGGTGAGGCGCTGGGGCCTGCCAACCCTGCCCTGCGCGCCTGGCCCGAGGCGCCGGCGCTGTTCGTGTTCGACACCTCCCTGATCGCGGCCTCTGGCCTCAGCCTCCAACGGCTGGGCTTCCTCTACGAATGCGCCCTGGAGCTGCCGGTGAGCCTCAGGCAGGGGGATGTGGCCGAGCAGGTGCTTGCCTTCGCCGCTCGTCATGGGGCTGATGGCGTGGTGACCTCCGCTGCAGTGGATCCCCGCTTCGAGCTGATCCGTCGCAGGATTGCCGCGGTACTGCCCGTGCAGGTGCTGGAGCCGGAACCCTTTGTGCGGCTGGAGTCGCATCCCGATCTGCGCCGTTTCTCGCGCTACTGGCGCCAGGCCGAGCCCCTGGTGTGGCGCCGCTTCCTCATGGGCTGATGAGCTCAAGCCCTGGGCTCAATCCCCGGGTTCCGTGGCCTCCTTGAGAAAGGCCTCCTCCTGCTCGAGCACGGCGGCGGGATCGCTGAGCAGATCCGGCTCCTCCAGCAGCGGGAAGGCCTCCACCTGCACCTGTTCGGGTGTCAGGGGCGGCTCCAGCCAGCGGAAGCTGCGCTTGGGATCGGCCTCCTTACAGAGGGCCTCACTCTGCTGGCGCAGGGCCCGGCGCACATCGCTGCGGGCCACGGCATCGAAGAACTCCTGGCGGCTGGCCAGCCCCGAACTGAACGGAGCCGTGCCGTTGCCGTTGAACAGCCGCGCCGGGTCGGGCGTCCAGCGGGGCTGGCAGATGCCGCTCTCGCGGGTGTCAGTGTCGATCCAGATGTGCAGGCCGTAGCCATCGGGCTGGCTCACCACCGCCAGGCCGTCGTGGGGCACGCTGCGCTGCAGGGGGAAGATCGCCCAGCTGGCCTGGCGGTGGGCCGGCACGCAGCCGGCGCTGAGCAGCAACCCCGCCAGAGCCGCGCTGGCCTGCAGGGAAGAGGTCTTTAGCGTGAGGGCAGGCATCGATGAAGGAACAGGCCCATGGCGCTGACGCCGTCCACCATGCTGCCGTTGGGCACGCCCCTGCCGTTCGGAGTGATCAGCGCCCAGCTGGCCACTGGTGCTGCCCAGCAGGTGAGTGGCGAACCGCTCGACCTCGATGGCCTGGCCAGGGGCCCCGTGTTGGTGTTGTTTCTGTGTGAACACTGCCCTTTCGTGAAGCACGTGGAACAGGAGCTCAGCCGCCTTCAGGCGGATGTGGCCGGCCCACCGCCGCGGCTGCGGATCCTGGCGATCTCGAGCAACAGCCTGCAGACCCACCCCCAGGACGGCGCTGAGGGTCTCAGGGCCCAGGCGGCTCGCCACGCCTGGACCTTCCCCTACCTGCTGGATGGCCACCAGGAGATCGCCCGGGCCTTCCGGGCCGCCTGCACCCCCGATCCCTACCTCTTCGCCCCGGCCGCCGACGGCGCTCTGCGGCTGGTGTATCGCGGCCAGCTCGATGACAGCCGCCCCGGCCAGGGCCGGCCCGCTGATGGCAAAGATCTGCGCGCTGCCCTCGCGGCCCTTGAGGCTGGAGGCACTCCGGCAGGGGAGCAGCGCCCCGCCATCGGCTGCAACATCAAGTGGCATCCAGGTTCAGAACCGGAATGGGCCCGCTGATCCCTGCCGCTCATTGCGTTTATGGTGAGCCGCATGCAGGTGCCACCCTTCAGCCTCGGTGAGCAGATCCAGGAGCTGGGTGGTGCCCTCGATGACGCCGTGTTGACCGTGCTGCGTAGCGGCCAGTACATCGGCGGCCCCACCATCGCCGCCTTTGAGGCCGCCTTTGCCGAGGCCTGCAGCGTGGCCCACGCGGTGGGCTGCAACAGCGGCACCGACTCCCTGGTGCTCGCCCTGCGCGGCCTCGGCATCGGCCCCGGCGATGAGGTGATCACCGCCTCCTTCAGCTTCTTCGCCACCGCCGAGGCGATCAGTGCCGTGGGGGCCACGCCGGTGTTCGTGGACGTGGACCCCGCCAGCTACCTGATCGATCTGGACCTGATCGAGGCAGCGATCACGCCGGCCACCAGGGCCTTGCTGCCCGTGCATCTGTTCGGCCGGCCGGTGGACATGGAGCGCATTGGCGCCATCGCCGCGCGCCATGGCCTCAAGGTGGTGGAAGACTGCGCCCAGGCCACCGGCGCCCGCTGGGCCAACCGGCCGGTGGGCAGCTGGGGCGATGCGGGCTGCTTCAGCTTCTTTCCCACCAAGAACCTTGGCGCCGCCGGCGATGGCGGCGCCGTGGTGTGCCGCGATGGGGCCCTGGCCCAGCGGGTGCGGGAGCTGGCGGTGCACGGCATGCCGCGCCGCTACCTGCACACCGATCTCGGCTACAACAGCCGCCTCGATGCCCTGCAGGCGGCGGTGCTGGCCGTGAAGCTGCCCCACCTGAGCCGCTGGCTGGAGAGCCGCCGGGCCATCGCTTCCCGCTACCTCAGCCAGCTGGCGGGGCTGCCCGGGGTGGCCCTGCCGGCGGCCGGGCCTGAGGGCCACAGCTGGAACCAGTTCGTGCTGCGGGTGCCTGCCTGCCCGATCGGCGCCCCGGCCTGTGGCGCCCGCGCAGAGGCGCCCTGCGACCCCGCTGCCAACACGGACGCCTTCGGCCTGCCGCAGGGCCGCTGCCGCGACTGGCTCAAGCAGCAGCTGCAGGAGGCGGGCGTGAGCACGATCATCTACTACCCGATTCCCATTCACCGCCAGCCGGCCTATGCCGCCCTGGGCTATGGGCCCGGCAGCCTGCCGGTCACCGAGCGGCTCTGCGCCGAGGTGCTGAGCCTGCCGATCTTCCCGGAGCTCTCCCAGGCCCAGCAGCAACGGGTTGTAGAGGCCCTGGGCCAGCTGCTGGCGCGCCCCGGCGACGCTGCCGCGCCCAGCAGCCTGCCGGATCGGGCCAGCTGCGTGGTCTGAACCCAAATCTCCCGGTGCCGTGTTCAACGATTAGCAAGCCGAGGCGCTTGACGTCTACCAAGCCTCGTAGGGCGAGCGCTGCATAGAGCTTGCCCAACTTCTTTGGGGCATCCCTCGGTTAACAATTAGGGAGCCTCTGGGCAACGAGCCCTGAAAGTGGGTCCAAGGTTGGAATTTGCTCGGAATGAACAACGTTTGGCGAATCTGAGGTTGGCTTGGCTGATTTCACCCTTTCGGGTGCCAAAATCTGCCCATGTTGGCCGATTCTTTCCCTCGACAGGCACACTGATCTCCTGATCACGTACTGCATAGCAACCTGCGA
>NZ_JADEWP010000076.1:0-10962 GCF_015207535.1 Cyanobium sp. LEGE 06143
CCCACGATCACCCCCACCGGCACCACCAGCAGGCCCCCCATGGTGGGGGTGCCGGCCTTGGTCAGGTGGGCCTGGGGGCCGTCCTCCCGGATCACCTGCCCCATCTTGAGGCGCTTCAGCCTGGGCACCCCCCATGCCGTGACGAGCGCCGCGACCAGGGCCGCCAGCAGCAGCGGAGCCGTGAGCATCGAGTTGGCGATGAAGCGATCGCTCGCCAGGCAGGCAGCCAGCAACAGCAGGCCGAGCAGCACAGCCGCCCGCTGGCTGCTGCCGGAGCGGGGAGGAGCGGTAGGGGTCACTGTCACCGGCAATGGTCGCCCCAGTGTCCCTGACGACCTGACGTCAGTCTTCCCAGGCTTCGTCCTGCTGCTCGTCGGCCTGGTTGTACTCCTCCTTCTCGCCCATCAGAGCCGAGAGCTCCTCTTCCTCCACGGTGCTCACATCGGTGGAGGCGGTTTCCTCGTCCGCCACCAGGCGGCCACTGGATTCCAGCCAGCTGAGCAGATCGGGCTCATCGCGCAGGGGCAGCACCGGCGCCAACTCCTGGCGGCCGTAGCGGGTGAGCGAGGGGTTGATGCTGTCGAGACGGCTGAGGCTGGAAGGGGAGAGCGTGCTCATGCAATCAGGCGTCCGGAGGATGGCGGCGGCCCTGGAGCTGCCGCAGGCCAATCCATTACCTTAACCGCTGGGCTTGCCAGCAACACTCCATGCCAGTCCCGGCCCCTGTTGCCCCCGGCCCGTTCCGCTCGGTGCTGCGCCTGTGGGCCCTCGCCCTGGCCGTGAGCGCGGGCCTGAGTGCTGCCGGCGAGCGCTGGCCCCGTCCCCTGCCGGTGGATCCCGCCCTGGTCACCCTGCTGCTGCTGGGTCTGCCCCTGCTGGTGGGGCTCTGGCTGCTGCTGCGCTGGCGACTCCCCGCTGAGCCTGCACTGGGCACCCAGGCAGACCACGGTGGAGAATCGGGCGACTGAGCACATGGAGCGCTGTTGATGGGCCGGGCCAAGAAGGCTGTACTGGCGTATTCCGGCGGGGTGGACACCAGCGTCTGCATCCCCTACCTGATCAAGGAGTGGGGCGTGGAGGAGGTGATCACCTTCGCTGCCGATCTGGGCCAGGGTGATGAGCTGGAGCCGATCCGCCGCAAGGCCCTCGCTGCCGGCGCGGCCCAGTCGCTGGTGGGCGATCTGATTGAGCCCTTCATCCGCGAGTTCGCCTTTCCAGCGATTCGGGCCAATGCCCTCTACGAAGGCCGCTACCCGCTGTCCACGGCGTTGGCACGGCCGCTGATCGCCCGCCGGCTGGTGGAGATCGCCCGGGAGCTGGGCGCTGACGCGGTGGCCCACGGCTGCACCGGCAAGGGCAACGATCAGGTGCGCTTCGATGTGGCCATCGGTGCCCTGGCCCCCGACCTCAAGGTGCTCACCCCGGCGCGGGAGTGGGGCATGAGCCGCGAGCAGACCATTGCCTACGGCGAGCGCTGTGGCATCCCCTCGCCGGTGAGCAAGGGCTCCCCCTACTCGATCGACCTCAACCTGCTGGGTCGCTCGATCGAGGCGGGCCCCCTCGAGGATCCGGCCGTGGAGCCCCCCGAGGAGGTGTTCGCCATGACCCGCTCGGTGCAGGACGCCCCGGCGGAACCCCAGACGATCACGGTGCACTTCGAGCACGGTGACGCCGTGGCGATCGACGGCGAACGGCTCGACCCGGTGAGCCTGATCCGCCGCGCCAATGCCCTGGCCGGCCTGCATGGCTTCGGGCGGCTGGACATCATGGAGAACCGGGTGGTGGGCATCAAGAGCCGCGAGATCTACGAAACCCCTGGATTGCTGCTGCTGATCCGCGCCCACCAGGAGCTCGAGAGCCTCACTCTGGCGGCCGACGTGCTGCGCACCAAGCGTCAGCTGGAGCAGCAGTGGGCCGATCTGGTGTATCAGGGCCTCTGGTTCGGCCCGCTCAAGGACGCCCTCGATGGCTTCTTCGAGCGCACGCAGCGGGGGGTGAACGGCTCCGTGCGGGTGAGGCTGCACAAGGGCAATGCGATCGTCGTGGGGCGCAGCAGCGCCAACGACAGCCTCTACGTGCCGGACATGGCCACCTATGGCGCCGACGACCTGTTCGATCACCGGGCTGCCGAGGGGTTCATCTACGTGTGGGGTCTGCCCACCAGGCTCTGGGCCGCCCGTCACAGGACGACCCCCTGACGAGCGCCGACCTGGCTGCAGGTCAGCGGCCCCAGGGCTCAGGGGGGGCAGGGCCCAGCCCGAGGGCGTGGCGCAGAGCCCCGCCGAGACCCTCTCGGGCCGGCGGCGCGGCCTCCAGCGGGGCCAGAGCCGGGGCTTCGGCATCGGGGGCAGGTGCCTGCAGCAGCTGCTGCCGCAGCAGCGTGTTCTCAGCCAGCAACCGTTCGCGGTGACCCAGCATCGGCTTCAGCCGCTGTTCAAAGCGCTGCTCGAAGATTTCCGGCAGGCTCTCAAGCAGGCCTCGATGGGCGTCCAGCTGCTCCCGGATGGCATCGAGCTGCTGCTGCAAAGAGCTCAACCTCTGGTTGAGATGGTCAGCCTGGGCAGCTTTGTTGTGAGGCTGGGGGGATTTTCCTTGACCCATTGTCGCGATCCGTGGGTGCGCTGTTCAGCGCACCCGGGCTGAGGAGACGGTGGGAACTGGCTCAGGCCGAGACCGGCTGAGGGGAGCCCTCGCTGGCGGCACCTGGCGCGACCCGGGGAGCCGGCATGGGGCCGTCCTGCTTGACGGTGAGGTAGCGGATCACATCTTCTGAGAGGCGCATGGCCCGCTCCAGCAGGGCAACCTGCTGGCCGTCACCGTTGTGGTTCAGCTGGACGTAGACCCCTTCGCGGTGCTTGTTGATCGTGTAGGCCAGGCGGCGCTTGCCACGCATCTGGCAGTCGAGCACCTCAGCGCCGGCCTCCACGACCAGATCGCGGTATTTGGTGATGTGGCTCTCCACCTCTTCCTCCGGGATGTCCGGACGAAGGATGTACATCGTTTCGTAATAAGGCTGCGTCATGGGGTCGCCGTGTCGGGAAAGCCGCGCGGGGCAGGAGGAGGGCGGTGGCCGATGGCGAGAGGCCATCAGCGACGGACTGCTCACCCTATCAGCGCAGCCGCAGGGCGCACTCAGTAGAGCTGCATGCGCACGGCGGCGGAGACGGCGGGCAGGTCGGCCTCCTCACCCCGCAGGCTCTGCACGATCCCGAAGGCCACCAGCACCAGGGCCCCCAGGAACACCGTGTTGCTGAGGGTGCGCAGGGCGAAGCCAGCCCCCAGGGGCGCCAGCAGGATGCTGAACACCAGCGACACCAGCACCAGCACGATGTCGATCAGAATGGCCTGCAGCACGCTGAAGCGGATCAGGTAGGGCACGCGCTGGTTGCGCACCACCGCCAGGAACAGCACCAGGAACACCAGGAAGCCGCCGAAGGGCACCGCCTGCTGCAGCAGGGCCACCGGCAGGGCCGGCGCAGCGAGCCACTGCAGCAGCGGAAACATGGCGAACAGGCTGCGCCCGAATGGCAAGGCATCTGCCCAGGGCAGGAGATAGGCCAGGGCGGCCAGCAGTCGCTGCCACAGCGGGGCGCCTTGCATGGTGGAACGCACAACGGATCAGCGCAGGCTAGGGAGTGCCGGCCAGGGCGCGTTCCGCCGCGGCGCGCATCGCCTCCACCGGCACCGCCTCGCGGCCGCTCCACAGCCGCAGCGCCGCCGCCCCCTGCTGCACCAGCATCTCCAGCCCATCGATGCCATGGCAGCCGCGCTCGGCGGCGGCCCGCAGCAGGGCGCTGGGGCGGGGCGTGTAGATCAGGTCGTAGACCCAACAGCCGCTGCCCAGGCCAGCGAGGGCTGCGGCCTCCAGCGGGCAGGCCAGGGCGGCGGCTGGCTGGCCGGGCGAGGCCATGCCCACCGGCGTGGTGTTCACCACCAGCTGGCTGGCCGGCAGCAGGGCCGGCAGCTCCTCCCAGCTGCTCCCTCCGAGCTGGGGTGCCCAGCTGCGGCAGGCCTCCAGCAAGGCCTGCCGCCCCGCGGCACGGCGGCCCACCACCTGGATCGAGGCGCAGCCGAGCTCCACCAGGCCCGCCACCACGGCCCGGGCGCTGCCGCCGCAGCCCAGCACCAGCGCCCCGCTTCCCTGCCAGCTGCCGGCCTGCCGCAGCGGCGCCAGGAAGCCCTCCACATCGGTGTTGGTGCCCAGCCAGCCCCCCTGGCTGCGGCGCACCAGGGTGTTCACGGCCCCCACCCTGGCGGCCAGGGGGCTGAGTTCGGCGCAGAGCGGTGCCACGGCCTGCTTGTGGGGCAGGGTCACGTTGAGGCCGCGGCAGTCGAGGGCCTCCAGGGCGCCGACCACGGCGGCCAGGCTCTCGGCCGCGGTGGGCAGGGCCAGGTAGATCCAGTCGAGCCCCAGGGCGGCCAGGGCGGCGTTGTGCATCGCCGGCGAGAGCGAGTGCCGCACCGGATCGCCCAGCACCCCCACCAGGGCCGTGGACGCGGAGATCGGCGGGGCCATCACGGGCTCGGGCGGCAGGGGCGGCCCCAAAACCGTAAGCGCCTGTTCGGGAACCACACCTCGCCTGTCACCGTCCCCTCTGATGAGGATGCATGAACGCACAACGAACCACTGAGGAGGTGGACATTCATGGGAAAGGTTGTTGGTATTGACCTCGGCACCACAAACAGCTGCGTCGCCGTGATGGAGGGCGGCAAGCCCACGGTGATCGCCAATGCGGAGGGCTTCCGCACCACCCCTTCGGTGGTGGCGTACACCAAGAACCAGGACCAGCTGGTGGGGCAGATCGCCAAGCGCCAGGCGGTGATGAACCCTGAAAACACCTTCTATTCGGTGAAGCGCTTCATCGGCCGCCGGGTGGATGAGGTGAATGAAGAGTCGAAGGAAGTGAGCTATGGCGTGGAGAAGGCCGGCTCCAACGTGAAGGTGAAGTGCCCGGTGCTCAACAAGCAGTTCGCCCCGGAGGAGGTGAGCGCCCAGGTGCTGCGCAAGCTGGCAGAAGACGCCGGCAAGTACCTCGGTGAAACGGTCACCCAGGCGGTGATCACCGTGCCCGCCTACTTCAACGATTCCCAGCGCCAGGCCACCAAGGACGCCGGCAAGATCGCCGGCCTGGAAGTGCTGCGGATCATCAACGAGCCCACGGCSGCGGCGCTGGCCTACGGCCTCGACAAGAAGAGCAATGAGCGCATCCTGGTGTTCGACCTCGGTGGCGGCACCTTCGACGTGTCGGTGCTGGAGGTGGGTGATGGCGTGTTTGAGGTGCTCTCCACCAGCGGTGACACCCACCTGGGCGGCGATGACTTCGACAAGGTGATCGTCGATTACCTGGCTTCCAGCTTCAAGAGCAACGAAGGCATCGACCTGCGCCAGGACAAACAGGCGCTGCAGCGTCTGACCGAAGCGGCCGAGAAGGCCAAGATCGAGCTCTCCAGCGCCACCCAGAGCGAGATCAACCTGCCCTTCATTACGGCCACGCCGGAGGGCCCCAAGCACCTCGATCTCACCCTCACCCGGGCCAAGTTCGAGGAGCTGGCCTCCAAGCTGATCGACCGTTGCCGCGTGCCGGTGGAGCAGGCCCTCAAGGACGCCAAGCTCTCCAGCAGCGAGCTCGACGAGGTGGTGATGGTGGGGGGGTCCACCCGCATCCCCGCCGTGCTTGAGCTGGTCAAGCGCGTTACCGGCAAGGCCCCCAACCAGACGGTGAACCCGGATGAGGTGGTGGCCGTGGGTGCCGCGATCCAGGGCGGTGTGCTCGCCGGTGAGGTGAAGGACATCCTGCTGCTGGATGTCACCCCGCTCTCCCTCGGGGTGGAGACCCTCGGCGGGGTGATGACCAAGATGATCACCCGCAACACCACCGTTCCCACCAAGAAGTCGGAGGTGTACTCCACCGCGGTGGACGGCCAGACCAACGTGGAGATCCACGTGTTGCAGGGTGAGCGCGAGATGGCCAGTGACAACAAGTCGCTCGGCACCTTCCGTCTCGACGGCATCCCCCCCGCCCCCCGCGGCGTGCCCCAGATCGAAGTGACCTTCGATATCGACGCCAACGGCATCCTCAGCGTGACCGCCAAGGACAAGGGCAGCGGCAAGGAGCAGAGCATCTCGATCACCGGTGCCTCCACCCTCAGCGACAACGAGGTGGAGAAGATGGTGAAGGATGCGGAATCCAATGCCGCCGCCGACAAGGAGAAGCGCGAGCGCATCGACCTCAAGAACCAGGCCGAAACCCTGGTGTATCAGGCCGAGAAGCAGCTCGGCGAACTCGGCGACAAGGTGGGCGCCGAGGACAAGAGCAAGGTGGAGACCTCCTCCGCCAAGCTCAAGGAGGCCCTGGAGAAGGAAGACTTCGACACCATCAAGTCTGAACTTGAGGTGCTGCAGCAGGCGCTCTATGCGGCCGGTGCCGCTGTGTATCAGCAGGCCGCAGGAGCTGAGGCGGCTGCGGCTGGCGCCAATGGCAATGGCAATGGCACGTCCGCCGATGCCGCTGCCGGTGCCTCCAGCGACGACGTCATCGACGCCGAATTCACCGAGAGCAAGTGAGCTGGCCGGGGAGGTCCTCCCTCCCCGAGACTCCTCTCCCATCGCCCCATGAAAAAACTCCCCCATCTGGGGGAGTTTTTTGTGGGTGCAACTGTGAGTGAGAAGACCAGGGGTGAGCGAGAGGACCAGGCTCACCCGCCGGTTCACCTGGTCGAGGGGCTCACTCCGAGATCATGGCCACCGCCGCCTTGGCTTTCTCCACAACCGATGGAGGCAGGGTCACATAGCCCAGCTCCGGTGCCAGGGACTGGGCCGGTTCGGCGAGCATGGTGTTGAACACCTTCTGCAGCAGGGGGGTCTTGTCGCCGTTGCCGCTCTTGTAGGCCAGGATCCAGGTGAAGGTGACGATCGGGTAACCCATGGCAGGATTGGGGTTGCTGCCGGTGAGATCCTCACCCAGMTNGATCSAGKCSANNGGSCTKCGCKMYMGGKKGCWYWSSWSSSYRKSRCYRCYKCNGCYGGWSCSGYTKKSSAKCKNCWKCSSMSTGSMSGGSATCNNNGACSRRGKSSMCTTYCASGNAGYYKMTGSCCCMKKNCGNGCYRGSTGAKCKGSKNCCKCKACMYCCTCATTGCCCTTGGCGCCCACGCCGGTGGGCCAGTTCACGGCCTTGTCGGCGCCGGGGCCAGCCTTCCACTCCGGGCTCACGGCGGCCAGGTGGTTGGTGAAGTTGAACGTGGTGCCCGAGCCGTCGGAGCGGTGCACGATGGTGATCGTCTTGTCGTCGCAGCCCAGCTCGCTGTAGTTGGTGATCTTGCCCAGGAAGATGTCAGCCAGCTGCTGTTGGCTGAGCTTGAGCTCGCAGCCGGGGTTGTTGTAGGCCACGGCGATGGCTCCGGCCGTCATCGGGATCTGGAGCACGCCGCGCGGCATCTTGGCGATCTCCTCCTCGCCCATCGGCTTGTCGGAGGCGCCGAAATCCACGGTTTCAGCCAGGAACTGGCGTACCCCGGCCCCGGAACCCACGGACTGGTAGTTGACGTTGACGCCATCGGCGCTCATGTCCTTGAACCAGCGCTGGTAGATGGCCGAAGGGAAGGAGGCCCCGGCTCCGTTGAGCGTGCCGGTGATGCCGCCCCCGCCTCCGCCGGTGCCGCCGCAGGCAGCGACCGAGAGGGTGAGGCCCGAGAGGGCAAGAGCGGCGGTGGAGCGGCGCAACAGGCCGGGAAGCATCGTCATGACTGCGGTGGCGGTGAAGAGAGGGAACGACGTCACCGTTTTGACCGTACGCAAGTCTGGCCCCGCTGGGATTAACGCCTTCTTAAGGGCGAGGCGTCGTCTGCTCGATCTGCTCCAGCACCCAGGCGGCCGAGGCCGGGGCCAGCAGCACCCCGTTGCGGTAGTGGCCGCTCACCAGCCAGAGGCCCGGTTGCAGCTGCTCGTGCAGCGGGGCTGGCCGGCCCACGGGCCTGGCCCGCCAGCCCTGCCATGCCTCCACCACGCTGGCCTGCTCCAACCAGTCGAGGCCGGCGTCGCCCCAGTGGCGCAGCCGTGCCTGCTGGTCGGGATCGGCCCGGCTGCCTGCTTCCAGGGTGGCGCCCAGCCAGAAGGTCCCTTCAGCTCCCAGGTCGGGCCGGGGCACCAGGTTGAGGCCTCGCCACACGGCCACCCCGGGCCAGGTCCAGGGGCCTGGGGCGGAGCGCCGCAGGGCGAGGGCCTGGCCGAGCACCGGTTCCATCGCGAGGCTGGATCCCAGCGACTGCAGCAGAGCAGGGCTGGCCAGACCGGCGGCCAGCACCACGTGGGCCAGCCCAGCCACCACCTCGCCGCBCTCCAGCAGCAGCCGCCAGCGCCCCGGACCGTCGCGCTCAATGGCGCCCACCCTCTGACCCGCCGTGGTCAAGCCGCTGTCACGGCCGTCGGCCAGCAGGGCGGCCATGGCGGCAGGGGGATCGATCTGGCCATCCAAGGGCGAATGGAGTGCCCCGATCGCCCCAGGGGGCAGGGCCGGCTGCAGCGTGGACAGCCGCTCGCGATCCCACAGCTCCAGCGCCAGGCCCAGCTGCTGCCGCTCGGCCACCAGCGCCTGTTGCCGCTGCCATTCCTCAGGCTCGGCGGCCAGCCACAGCAGCCCATGGCGCCGGGGCACCGGCTGACCGCGCTCCGCCAGCTCCTGCAGCCAGCTGTGCCAGAGGGCCAGGCTCTGCTGACGCAGATTCCAGGCGCGGCCGCGGCTGCGGTGGAACATCTGCGCCATCAGCACCCCGAGGGCCGCGCCGCTGCCACTGCGCTGGCTGCCGCCGGCCAAGGCGTGCTTCTGGGTGAGGCCGGDCBCTGVBABVGACNGACGHTGCCGAHGACATNABGDNTGTHGVTCTGCAGHAGTCGGCGNAGCACAAVVCCAAHAAAVVTGCGHVCABCARTMARGNAAGNAWGWRMNGASANGWRCMGRGWRAKMMGCCGCCACGGCCGGGTGATGGTGATCTGCACCAACCCCAAGCACAAGCAGCGCCAGGGCTGATCCTGCCCTGGCAGGGCCTCAGCCGGGGCCACTGCACCACGCCCGCCCAACGGCGGGCAACCCCTGGGCCTTCCCGGGGCCACCTGCCTCTGGCGGGTTCCTCTGACCCTTGAATCGTTTCCCACGTGGCTCGGATTGCCGGCGTCGATATCCCTCGCGACAAGCGGGTTGAGATCGCTCTCACCTATGTGTATGGCATCGGGCTCACCCGTGCCCAGAAAATCCTCGCCAAGACCGGCGTGAGCCCGGATATCCGGGTCAAGGACCTCAGCGACGCCGATGTGCAGAAACTGCGCGGTGCCGCCGAGACCTTCACCCTCGAAGGCGACCTGCGCAGGCAGGAGGGCATGGCCCTCAAGCGCCTGCAGGACATCGGCTGCCTGCGGGGCCGCCGTCACCGCATGGGTCTGCCGGTGCGTGGACAGCGCACCCGCACCAATGCCCGCACCCGCCGGGGTGCCCGCAAGACCGTGGCCGGCAAGAAGAAGTAAGCCCATCCGCCCGGTTCGAGGCCCTGCCGCCTGAGCTGAGCACCCAGACCCTGCCGCCGAGCATCGTCGCGAGCCTGCTTCCGAGAGGCTCATGGCCTTCCCAGCATCCAGCCGGGCCGGCTTCACCGCTCAGGCGTCACCAGGGTCTGCCCCCGTTCCCCGATCACCTCCTGCTGCAGCAGGCCTCTCCACCATGGCAAAGCCAGCCAAGAAAACGGGCCCCAAGAAGGCCAAGCGCAACGTGCCCAACGGCGTTGCCCACATCCAGAGCACCTTCAACAACACCATCGTGTCGATCTCCGACACGGCCGGTGAGGTGATCTCCTGGAGCTCCGCCGGTGCCAGCGGCTTCAAGGGCGCCCGCAAAGGCACCCCCTTTGCCGCCCAGACCGCTGCCGAAGCCGCCGCTCGCCGCGCCCTGGAGCAGGGCATGCGCCAGATCGAGGTGCTGGTGCGCGGCCCGGGCTCCGGCCGCGAAACCGCCATCCGCGCCCTGCAGGTGGCTGGCCTGGAGATCACCCTGATCCGCGACGTGACCCCCCTTCCCCACAACGGCTGCCGGCGTGCCAAGCGCCGCCGCGTCTGATTCGTCGCCCCGTCCCTTCCCAGGGGCCCCTCCGCCCAACCTTCCGACTGTTCAGACCGTGCTGCACTACCAAATCGACCGGATCGAGCATCAGGTCTCCGACGACCGGGCTCAGACCGGCGTCTTCCTGATCGGCCCCCTGGACCGCGGCCAGGCCACCACCCTGGGCAACGCCCTGCGGCGGGTGCTGATTGCCGGCCTGGAGGGCAGCGCCATCACGGCGGTGCGCATCTCCGGCGTCAATCACGAGTACGCCACCGTGCCCGGCGTGCGTGAAGACGTGCTGGACATCCTGCTCAACTGCAAGCAGGTGGCGGTGAACAGCCGCAGCCGCGACCTGGAGATCGGCCGACTGGTGGTGAACGGTCCCAGCACCGTGACAGCAGCCGACCTGCAGTTCTCCTCTCAGGTGCAGGTGATCGATCCCGACCGCCTGATCGCCATCGTGGCCGACGGCTTCAGCCTCGAGATGGAGGTGCACGTGGAACGGGGTGTGGGCTACCGCCCCGTCGACCGCCATAACGAGGACACCAGCGCCATCGATCTGCTGCAGATCGATGCGGTGTTCAAGCCGGTCAACCGCGTCAACTACAGCGTCGATGAGACGGCGGTGGGTGAGGGAGGCTCGGCCCGCGAGCGGCTGCGGCTCGAAATCGAGACCGACGGCAGCGTCACTCCAGACGACGCCATGGCCCAGGCGGCCAATCAGCTGATCGCCCTGTTCCAGCCGCTGGCCACCCTGAGTGTGGTGGAGGAGCCCGGCCATGAACCCGAACCTTCCCCCGAAGCCCAGATTCCGCTCGAAGAGCTCAACCTCTCCGTGCGGGCCTACAACTGCCTCAAGCGGGCCCAGGTCAACTC